>NZ_JAQKGU010000002.1:300000-513474 GCF_028532725.1 Desulfovibrio sp. Fe33 | reverse complement strand
TTTCGGGATCGCCCACGAGCCGCATATGCAGCCCAAAGGACATGAGCTCGTAGAACCGCTCCGCCAGCTCGCCCAGAGGCTTGGCGGCGTCGAGAAGGTCACCGCTCCTCCCGGCCTCGCCGAAAGAAGCCTCAAGGTCGGCAATCCAGGACACGTCAGGCACGTTCAGCCACAGCCTGTTGCTCAGAAAACTCGCGATTCCGCACATATTTTCCTATCTCCTTCCCTTCAATCGCCCTTGCATCCGCACTTGCCCTCAAGCCGGACGGGAAAAGACCGCGCCCAAACCGTTGGGCCTAGTCTCCCCTGATGTTGTGACGCTTCATCAGATCGTACAGGGTCGGACGGCTCACGCCGAGCGCGCCCGCTGCCTTGGCCACGTTGCCGGAATGACGGTTCAGGGCGGACTCCACCATGTCCCGCTCCAGCAGGGAGCGCGCTTCCTTGAGGGAGATGTCGTCCGACCGCTGCCTGAGGCGCGAGGCATCATCCGGACTCAACCCCAAATCCTCGGGAGTTATCTCGGGACCGTTGGCCATGATGACCGCTCGCTTGACCCGATTTTCCAACTCACGGATATTGCCCGGCCAATCGTAGCCGCGGATGCACTCCATGGCCTTGCGGCTGAAGCTTTTAAAATCCTTGCGGGGGCCGATGTTGACGCTCTTGTTGAAATAGTTGGCCAGCAGCTCGATGTCTTCTCCGCGCTCCCGCAGGGGAGGCAATGCGATGTTCATGACCCCGATTCGGTAGAAGAGGTCTTCGCGAAGGGTCCCGTTGGCCATGGCCTCGTTGATGTCTATGTTGGTCGCCGTGATGATGCGAACGTCCACACCGATCTCCTTGCGGCCGCCCACACGGGTGATGACCATCTCCTGAAGGAAGCGCAGCAGCTTGACCTGAAGCTGCATGGGCATTTCCCCCACCTCGTCGAGGAAGAGAGTGCCCTTGTCCGCGTATTCCACCTTGCCCTTGACCGTCTTGCTCGCCCCGGTGAAGGCCCCCTTCTCGTGGCCGAACAGCTCGGATTCGAGAAGATTTTCCGGAATGGCCCCGCAGTTGATGCAGACCATTTCCTTGTCGGCGCGCAGGCTCTTCCTGTGGATGGCGCGGGCCACCAGCTCCTTGCCGGTGCCGGATTCGCCGGTAATGAGCACGGGCACGTCCGAAGCGGCCACCCGCTCGATCTGGGTGAACACCTGCCGGATGCCGGAGCACTCGCCGACGATGCCCAGTTCGTTGACCGATTGCTGACGAAGGTTCAGGTTCTCGGTTTCCAGGGTTTTCAGGTACATGGCCCGCTCGATGATGACCTTGAGTTCGTTGAGGTCGATGGGCTTCTTGTAATAGTCGTAGGCACCGAGCTGGATGGCCTTGAGCGCGGCGTCATGCTCCTCGTTGCCGGTGATGACGATGACCTTGACCAAGGGGTCGAGACGCAGGATTTCGCCCAGGACCCGCAGCCCTTCCTCCACGCCGTTCTCGTTGGGCGGCAGGCCCAGGTCCAAGGTGACCACCGGCGGGCGGTGCTTCTCGAACAGGGCCAATCCCTCGACGCCGTCGCAGCCGAAAAGCAATTCGTAATTGGATCGCGACAGCCCCCACTTGAGCTGGCGGCGGACTTCCTCGTTGTCGTCTATGATGAGTAATTTCTGCATACTGTATTGTGGCTGGTCGCCGCTTAGACGTTGTCCCCGGACGGATCGGGCAGCACCACGCTGAATACCGCCCCGCCTGCATCGCCCGCCGTGGCGTAAAGACCGCCGCCGTGGGCTTCGACGATTCGTTTGCTCTGGTAGAGGCCGATCCCCATGCCCTTCTTCTTGGTGGTTTTGAAAGGCACGAAGAGGCCCTCCTGGAGGATGTCCTCGTCAATGCCGCGTCCGTTGTCGATGACCCGGAACACCGACCCGTTGTCGTACTCCACCTGGACCGTGAACTTGTTGCTCTCTCCGGCCTCGAGGGCGTTCAGGAAAAGATTGAGGGCGACCTTGCGCATCTGCTCCACGTCCACCCTCGCCTTGACCCCGTTGCCCTTGAATTCGATCTCCGCGTCGGGCACCTCCTTGGCGGCGTCCCTGGCAAGGTCCAGAAGATCGATCACTTCGAGCCGGAGGGAGTCGTTCTTGGGAATGTTGGTCAACTGGGCGATAAGCTCATTCATCCGCGTGACGATGTTGTCCAGGGAGTCGAGCATGTCCTCCTGGAACTCCTTGTCGTCGATGAATTCACGGGCGTTCTCGGCCAGCAGGGACAGCGGATAGACCTGATTCTTGAGATCATGGAGAACGAAGGCCGCCACACGGCCGAACCCTTCCATGTCGCGGGCCTCGGCCAACTCGTCGCCCAGGCGGATGTTCACGACCAGGGCCGCCACCTGGCCCGCCACGGTCTCCATCAGCTCCCGGTCCTCCACGTCGTACCGCTCCAGCGGATTGATGGGCGAGCCGAGCACGATGAGGCCGTGCAGGACGTCGTTGCTCAAAATCGGCAGGATGAAGCGAATCTTCCTGTCCTTGAGAAACTCGTCCACCTCTTCCTCACATTCGATCGGCCGTTCCTTGAGGTCCAGGAGACCGGCGTTCTCGCACAGCGTAGCCACCAACCGGGACTTGTTCGACAGCGTCAGCCTGGTTTCGTCCATCTCGTGCAGCAGCACCGGCGAATAATCCCGGCTATGACGGCCTTGCAGAAAGATGGCGCCGTTGCCGACACCGAAAATCTCGCAATAAAAGATCAGAATGTTGCGATACAGCTCTTCGCGGGTCCCGGCGTTGATGACGCGATTGGTGAACTTCTTCCACTCGTCGCGGTAGTCGTACTTGTCGCCGTAGAAGTGGCGCTGGATGAACAACCTGATTTTCCGACGAAGGCTCTCGGACAGCATACAGGCTATCAGGGCCAGCCCGCCGAGGAAGGCCACGCCCATGAAGGCCACGGTGCTGAAATCGCTGCCGAAGAGCTTGATCCCTTCGCCGACCACGCCCACGCCCACGAGAAAGAGGGCGAAAAAGAGGAACACGAAGGAACGGAAGGCGAGCTGCCGCGATATGACGATGTGTTCGTCGCTGCCCCGGCTCAGCTCCGAGTACATTATCATGAGCACGCCGAGGCCTGCGCCCCAGGCGCGCTGGAGCTGATAGTCCATGTCCAGGGAGCGCAACGCCAAACTCTGGCTGAAGTAGAGCATGTAGGTGGCGATGATCGCCCCTGCTCCGAGAATGGCGAACTTGATCTTCCACTTGATGCCGTGACGCGCGCTGGTCACGGTCACTTCCAGATTGAAGAGGCTTACGGCCATCAGCAGAAGAATCTGGAGATAGAAGAAAAAGGCCACGGGCTCCAGGAAGAGGACCCTGTCCATCTCGAAATCCGGGGAGTAGAAGAAGCGGGAGGCCGGGAATACCAGGGTCATGACGGCGGGAATGAAGGAAAGGACCATCAACGCCTTGTGGATGATCGGCATCCGCCTGAAGGAGAATTCCCGATTGTAGGTCTGGCTGAAGAACAGCAGCACGGGGCACAGGGCCGCCTCGACCCACAGGGCCGGACGCTTGTAGAGCATGTACCTGGTCGCGTGCTCCAGCGCCAGATAGTCCAGGATATTCAAGGCAGCGAACGACCACAGGGCCAGCGTCAGGGCCAACCGCGACAGGGAAACCCCGTACCGCACCAGACCGTACACCGGATAGAGGACCAACAGGGCCGCCACCAGCATCTGACTTACCGCCATAACCGTCATGACCTATCTCCCTCCGGCCGGTGCGGGCAGGAACGCCTCGATCACTGGGTAAAAATCCTCCGCGAAACGATGCAACGCCTCCGCCGCGCCGCCATCCTCACCGGAAATTTCCGTGGACAGGCGAATGAAGGCGCTATCCCGCCTGCGGCT
This sequence comes from Desulfovibrio sp. Fe33, assembly GCF_028532725.1. Classification (NCBI taxonomy): domain Bacteria; kingdom Pseudomonadati; phylum Thermodesulfobacteriota; class Desulfovibrionia; order Desulfovibrionales; family Desulfovibrionaceae; genus Desulfovibrio; species Desulfovibrio sp. Fe33. The sequence goes on along the minus strand of NZ_JAQKGU010000002.1, from coordinate 509,582 downwards.
GATCAGGGACCCCAATATCTCCTCGATCTTGAGGGCGTACTCGTTGGTCACGACCTTGCCGCAGACCTGGAACCAATACAGCATGGTCACGGTCGACTCGCTCTTGTCGTAGGCGGCCTGGACCGCCTCCATGCTCCGGCCGTCCAGGTCTATCTCCACGGTTTTCTCGAACCGCTGCATCCAACCGCCGCCGGGCAGGCAATTGCGCGGGGAATGGATGGGACCGGCGTCCGGGCCGCCGTCGTGATAGCCAAGGTACAGCTCGACCACCCTGCCCTGCTCGTCCCGATACTGCCTGGACACGTAGCCCGTGGCCTGAAGGACTTCGAGGATGCCCTGCGCATACCGCCACTCGTGGACCATGCGCCACTGGCCCACCTTCACCGGGAACTCGTCCAGGGGACGGCTCAAGGGCACGGCCGCATCGCTGTGCAGGTGGACAAACGCACCGGCACCCATAACCAGAAGGCAGACAATGAAGATTCTAAGCTTCATGGCGTTTCTCCCAAAGCCTGAGCAGGAAACAGGTGCCGCCGAGGAAGAACATGGCCATGCAGAAAACAGCCAGACCGGCGAATTCATGGAAGAACCCTTCAGCCGCGGCCGGTCCGTAGTGATGCGCCAACTGGCCGGTAGCCACCACGCGGATGATGTTGGTGAGGACCGCGAACGGGATGGCCGAGATCACGAGCAGACAACGGGTCCAGGGCGATTTGAGCATGAGGAAGGCCAGGGTCACGGCCAGGGCGATAAGGGAAACGAGAGAGCGCAGCCCGCTGCACGCGTCGGCCACCTCAAGGACGATGTTGGGAAAGGCGATGATGTTTCCTTCCCGCCACACGGCGTAGCCCATCAGCTTGAGAACGCCCACGGACACCTTGGCCACGAACAGCTTGAGCGGAAATGCCAGGGCGTCGTAAAGAATATAGGGCAGCGGCACCATGAGGACCAGGTACCCCAGGGGCAGGCGAAGCCGCTTGAAAACTCCTGTGCCGAAGAGATACAGCACGCACCCGGCCAAAACCACGACAATCGACAGGCGCATGTTGAACAGTTCCGTGGCGAGCCAGGCGAAAGTAAACTGGACCAACCCGAGAAGAATGAGCAAAAGCCCCCAGTTGGACGGCTTGACTTCGATCTTCTTCAGATTGTCCCAATCCCGCCACACGAACCAGCCGGCGATGAGCGGGATGAGGAAACCGTGCGAGTAGTTGTCGTCATAGTACCAGTTGGCGACCAGCCGCTGAAGGACCGGCGCATAGGCGGCCCCCAAAACCAGCGGCACAGCCAGAAGCCACCATCCGTACCGGTCCAATGTCTCCCGAAATGTTGTCATATTCCAATCACCTGATCCCCGGGTTAGCCCATTCATTTCGCACAAAAAAAGTGCTCGATCTTCTACGCATTTCGAACGATCGGCACTTGCTCGCCACCGACCTCACCTTGTTGTCCGGGATTTCGGCTCCGGCCGAAGCCGGGCTGGCGGGCGCGCGCCCTGCCGCAAATCTTTGCAAACGTGTGGTCGTTCCTTGTCTCCGGAATACAGTGGCCGGGATCAGGCAAATTGCTATGTCTATGTAACCTTCGTCACCTCCCTCTCTCCGCAGTCATTAATACACCCAGGACACTGACAGGCCCACGGTATTGGATATGTAGTCGCTCTCCGACCGTTCGGCGTCGTTGTTCTTGAATCGGTAATTGATACTGCAGCTGAATTGTTCCGAGAGCTCGTAGCGAAGGCTGGTCAACGCGAACAAATACTTGTCGCTGTCCGGATTCGTGTCCAAATCCATGTAGACATTGTAGTTGAATCCCAACCGTTCCGTGAGTTGATGCGCTCCTTTTATGCTTGGCCGCCAGTATGTCGTCCTGCTGGCCGTGTTCTCCGATTCGTAATCCCTGTATTCCAATGCGAAGCCTACGTGGCCCCTCGCGTACTCGCGATCAATCTCAACTCCGTGCCTGAATTCGTTCTTGGTTACGGACGATGTCGGGTCCTCGGCAAAATCCATCTCGGTGTACGCGGTGCCGGTCAGCCTGTTGGAAAAGGCGTGGGTTATGCTCAGCGAATACGGCACGTACTGCTTGTCCGAAGCCCGGGTCAAAACGTAATCCGTGTACGTGGGTGTGATGCTCGCCTCCACGAAGGAGCCTTCCGCATAGGAATACATGGCTCCCACGGTGGAGCTGTAGCGGTTGAAGCCGCCTTCCTCGTACCGGGGATCCTGTTTGTCGAACCCCACGCCGAACTGCATCGAGAACTTTTCGGTCAATTCGTGATTCACGTCGGCGAAGAGCGAGTAGACCCGCTTGTCCACATTGTCTTCTTCCGAATACCAGATGTCCTTGAATTGAACGCCCGTGCTCAAGGTCGTCCGATCCTGCAAAGGAAAGCTGAAATACGGCTTGAACGAAAAGATGTTCTGATCCGTGGTCCCGTTGCTGGTATCGCCTTCCGGAACGTCGCCGCGTTCCACATCCGTATAGACTTTCTGAAAGTTGTCGCTGACGTCGACGTAGAACAAGTCCTTGATGGCCTCCACGGCCAGACTCGATTTGAGATAGTTGTTGTACTCGTCCGACAAGACCTGATTGGCGTACCGCTTGTGCTCGAAATCGTACGCTATATCCAGAAGCACCCGGCTGTGCTCGTAAATCAGACTCAAACCGGGCTTGACGATGCCAACCCAATCGCCCTTGCCGCCGTCGACCTGCTCCACATTGTCGTTGTACTCGCCGGTGACCGTCACACGCGGCTGGAAGGTCAGGTCGGCGGCAAACGCAGCCGGGCACAGACATGCCGCCAACAACACGGCCGCAAGCAATTTCGGAAGAAGTGATGTCATCTTGGAGTCCGGGTAAAGTCCTGCAGGTTACGTCTAAACGAAGAAAACCCCATCCAGATAGTACCTGCTTTACTTTCAACATCAAATATTTGCAAGTGCTCGGAGCCATAAATCACTCCCCTCCGAACAATACTCTGTATGCCCAGCTCTTTTTCCGCGGCGGCTCCGGCTTCACGGCGGGATCGGCCGGGGGCTCGATCCGGCTTGCCATCGCCCGGGTCTGCTGCATCAGCCGCAAAGCCTCCAATTGCTGCTTCTGATAAGAGACCTGTCTCTCCAACTCCTCGATGCGGTCCAAAAGACCGGCCATGGTCGAGGGCAGATCGCGCGCGCTCTGCCGCTCCAGATAGTCCAGGCGATCCTCAAGGCCGCGGATGGCCCGCAGCACCTTCTGCGCCTGGCCGGGCAAGGCCCGCGCGCGGCTCTGAACCGTGCCGCCGACCGATCTCTCCGACTTCTTCTCGGGCCAGTACTGGCGCTCGAAGTCGAGTTCATCGACGATCTCGGCCACGTCCTGGCCTCCGATCTCGCGGCGCTCTGCGGCGTAGGCGTCGATAAGCAGGTAGTCGCACAAGATATTGATGAGCCTGGGGACGCCACGGGTCTGCTCGCTGATGCGGGCGAAGGCTTCGTCGGAAAACTGCACGGCTTCGCGGTTGCCGGCGCACTCCATCCGGTAAAGGATGTAATCCCGGACTTCTTCCGGCTTCAACGGAGAGAGATGGCAGCCGATCTGGATGCGCTGACGCAACTGCAACAGGGTGTGGCTGTTGAGGGTCTCCTTGAGCTCGGGCTGGCCTGCGAGAATGATCTGCAACAACTTGCCGCCGTCCGTCTCCAGGTTGGAGAGCATCCGCACTTCCTCGAGGAGTTCGGCGCACAGGTTCTGGGCCTCGTCGATTATCAGGACGCAACGCTGGCCCAGGGCGTATTGATCGATGAGGAATTCATTGAGCTCCCGCACGAGAGCGGCCTTGGACCGCCCCTCTGTCTCCAGCCCGAAGTCGTCGTTGATCATGGTCAGCAACTGATGGGAATCCACCTTGGTGTTGGTGACTTTGGACAATGTCACCTTGTCCATGTGGTCCTTCATCAGCAACCGGATCAGCGTGGTTTTCCCCGCTCCGACTTCGCCGGTAAGCAGGATGAAGCCCGCGCGCTCCTCAATGCCGTACCGGAGGTACGACAACGCCTTGCCATGGGTCCTGCTCATGAACAGCAGGTCCGGGTTCGGCAGGAGGTCGAACGGCTTGGAGCCGAATTTGAAGAACTTCTCGTACATCGTCGTCCCGTCCAGGTCCGGGCTACCTGGCGTGGTGATAGTATTTGTATTTCATGTACGCTTCCGCGCTCAGGCCTCGGGTCGCCCGGCTGGCCTGGGTGTAGACCGCGCCGAGGATGTTGGAGCCCTGAAGGGCCTCGATGGTGTCCCGCAGGTCCGCCTGGGACGCCTGTCCCTCCTTGATGACCAGGACAACGCCGTCGGCCATGCGGCTCAGGTTGCGCGATTCGGCAAAAGGAAGCACCGGCGGCGAGTCGATGATGATGTAGCGGTCGGCGTAGCGGTTCTTCATCTCGGCCAGCGTCTCCTGCATCCGCTTGGAGGCCAGCAGCTCGCCCACGTTGGGAACGGGGGATCCGGCGGACAGGAACGAGAGCTTGCCGATGCCGGTCTTGACCATCCCCTTGCTGATGGGGGCTCCCTCGATGAGGCAGTCGGACAAGCCGTAGCCGTTCTCCATGCAAAGGAGTTCATGGCAACTGGGGGAACGGATGTCGGCATCCACCAGCAGCACGGTATGATCGAATTCCTGGGCAAGGCTGATGGCCAGGTTCACGGCCGTCACGCTCTTCCCCTCGCCGACCGTTCCGCTGGTCACGAGCAGGGTGTTCTGGAACCCGCTGCGCTTGGTCTTGCGGACCAGGCTCTGCTTGAGTTTGCGAAACTCCTCGGCGGCCAGGGAAACCGGTTCGTTCATGGAGACGAGCATACGCTGTCCCCTGGCACGTTCGAAGGCTTCCGTCTGCATGGCCGCAGTCTCCTGAAAAGAGACCTGGGCCGAATCGGCGAAAGCGTTCCCCTTTTCAACGGGACCGGCAGTCCCGGCAGGCTCCGGCCGCAGGCTTTCGCTCCGCTTTTCAGAGGCCTTTTTCAATGCATCTTCTATTCTGCTCATGACTTACATCCTCCATTGGCGCACGACGGCCATGCTCTTCTCGATAACCTTGTCGACAAGGCCGATGCCCAAAAACTCCATGCCGAGAAACGCCAGGACTATCAGAAGTCCCACCGCCCCGATCAGGTAAATACGAAGACTGCGCCTGGAGGCCTTGCGTTCCTCTTCGACATTCTTGAGCTTGGGAATGACCGCAAGCACCGGAATGCCGAATTCGCGCAGGTCGTCCACGTTCTTGATGGACGGGTCGATGATATCCAGCAGGAAAACCACGCCGAAGGCGACGCCGAATCCGATGGCGATGCCGGCGAGCATTATCAGGGGACGGTTGGGGCTGGACGGAATGGTCGGAATGACCGCCGGGTCCAGGACCCGGAAAGAGACCGCCTTGTCCTGCAACTCCATCTCCTTGGAAACCTCGGACTGTCCATAGCGGGAGACCAGCTTCTCGTAGATGATGACCTCGTTCTGCTCCTTGCGCTTGAGCTCCTGCAACTGCGCCTGGGCTCGGGGAATCTGGTCCAGGATCGCCTTGTTCTGGGCGATATCCTCTTCGAGATTCTTTTTCTGTGTTTCAAGCGCCTGGATATGGACCTTGACGTTCTGATATTCCGGCGAGCTGTAGATGATGGACAGCTCATCGTTGCCCTCTTCCCGAATCTGCCGCCGCGTTTCGGCGATGGCGCTCTCCAACTGCTTCACCCTCGGATGGCTCTCGGTGTAGCGGGCCAGCATCTGATTTCTGACCTGCTCCTGCTCCCTGAGCCTGGCCCGGGCCGGAGAGTTGCTGAGGAGGACCTTGCGCGAGGCTTCCAGGGCGTTGATCTGGATCTGGATTTCCTTGATCTGCTCCTGAGCCTTTTCGATCTGGTTTCTGACAACGTATTCATTGGAGGCCAGGACCTTGCCCGAGGCAATGTTGAAGTCCTCGATTTCCTTTCTCGCCTCGTCGATGCGCTTCTTGAAGACATCGATCTGATCGGCGAGGAACCGGGTCGCCTCGAAGGATTCCTTGCGCTTGGTGGATACGCTTTCCTCAATGTAGACGCGGGTCAGGGTATTCACCACATCCCTGGCGAGCACCGGATTGCTGTCCGCAAACCGGATATCGAAAACGCCGCGCTTCTCATCGAGGCCGATGGCGATCCGGCCGCGCAGGCTTTTTATCATCTCGTCCAGGGATATGTTGTTCTTGAGGCTGACATCGAGGTCCAGGGCCTTGATGACCTGGGACAGCATGTTCCGGCTGAGCATGGTCACCTTGATGGCCTTGATCTTGGTGTCCATGGACGGCGTTACCGCGATGCCCTTGACGAGGTCGCTGATGACGTTTTGCTCAATGAAGACGATGCTTCTGGCCTCGTACTTCCTGGGCAGCATGTAACTGATCACGACGGCCGCGAACATGATCAACAACGCGATGGAAACGAACAGGGTCTTGCGCTCCCCCACCATGCGGAGGTAGCGCATGGCGTCAAATGAGGCGTCTTGTCCCGCGATATCGTATTTGTTGTCCGCCATTGACTCCGCCTAGAAGAAGCTTTCGCTGGCGACGATATAATCACCTGCCTGCAACAGCACGTTCTGGGTAAGGTCGCCCTTCTTGATGAGGTCCTTGGTCTTGACCCGAATGGAGACCTGCTTGTCGCCTTCCTTGCGGATGATGGCGATTTCGTTCTCGTTGGCGTACTTGCTGAAGCTGCCCGCCTGGAGCAAGGCGTCCAGCACGGTCAGGCCTTCGTAAAAGAAGATCGTCTTGGGCTGGTTCACGGCGCCGATGACGAAGACGTTGCGGTCATACTTCACGGGCAGGAAAATCATATCGCCGGGTTCGAGCTGAATGTCCTTCTCGAACTCGCCCTTGCTGAACAGTCCGGAAAAATCGGACATGACTTTTTTGCCGTTGCGGTAGACGTAGGACTTGGAAAGATCCGCGCTGTCCAGGGTGCCCACCGAGGCGAGCACATGCAGCAGGGTCGTGCGCTGCAACATGTCGTAGACCTGGGGCTGGACGCCGCCGCCGACCACGTAGACGCGGCTGTTGACACTCTTGAGCAGGGAGACATTGACTATGGGATCCTTGACCAGTTGGGAGAGTTTCTCGGTGAGCTCTTTTTTCAGTTGGGGAAGAGTCTTCCCCGCGGCCATGACATCGTCGATGCCGGGCATGGACATCTTGCCGTCGGGACGGACGATAACGGAGGTCTTCAGTTCCTCTTCGCCCCAAACATGCACCGCCAAGGTATCTCCCTCGCCCACGACGTAGTCTTCCGCCTGGGCCAGAACGGGCACACACAACACGAGCAGCATAACCAACAACAGCTTTTTCACGATGATCTCCTCGTTCCTTCCTTGATGGATATTCCCTAACGTCCCATTTTCTTCAGCATGACCGAGATGGTCTTGAACATGATCTTAAAATCAAACCACAGGGAATAATTTTTGATATAGTACATGTCATAGCGCAATTTTTCGAAAGCGTCTTCCACCGAGGCTCCATACGGGTAGCAAACCTGCGCCCAGCCGGTGATGCCCGGCTTCACGAAGTGCCGCTCCGCATAGTAGGGCACGATCTTTTTGAGGTCGCGCACGAACTCGGGACGTTCGGGACGAGGACCCACCAGGCTCATGCTGCCCATGAGAACGTTGAAAAGCTGCGGGATTTCGTCGATGCGGGACTTCCGCAGGAAACGGCCGAAACGGGTCACGCGATTGTCGTTCTCCCTGGCCCAGACGGCACCGGAGCCCTTCTCGGCATCCTGGCGCATACTGCGGAACTTGTAGATGATGAAATCCTTGTCGCCCTTGCCCACACGAATCTGCTTGAACAGCACCGGACCGGGGGAATCCAGCTTGATGCCGATCATGACCAGGGGCAGGATAGGCGACACGATGATGATGCCCGCCAGGGACAGGATGACGTCCAGAGCCCGCTTGATGAAACGGCGAATGCCGATGATCTTGAAACCCTTGGCGAAAATGAACCAGCTCGGGGTGATCTTTTCGAGCATGAGTTTCCGGTTGACCCGCTCGTAGAATTCCGGGGCCTCGAGGACCTCGATGCCGCTCAGCTTGCAGTTGAGAATTTCCTGCAACGGGAAGGCTTCACGACGCTCGGTCAGAGAGACCACGATCTTGCTCGCCTTGGCCCGCTGGGCGGCCTCCAGAATCCTGTAGGTGGGGTTCTCCACCTGCGCCACGGGGTCCGCGAACTCGCCGGACAGGCACTCGACATAGTCCTTGAACTCATACCGCCCGCCGGATTGCGCGGCCAACAGTTTCATGTCCTCGGCCAGTTGGCCGTTGCCCACGATGACGACCCGGTGCACCAGCCCGGGGATTTTGCGCCAGTTGGCCATGAACAGGAGCCACAGGGTGTGGTTGAGGCCGAAGAGGCACAGCAGGACCGGAATCATCTCTTCCAGACGCTCGAACAGGTCGGTCTGCCAGTAGATGAAGAAGGTCATGTTCGAAGCCACCAGCAGGCTGATGGCCAGGCCCAGGACCCCGGCGTTCCGCGAAGGCGCAAGGTAATGGACGATGATGTGCACCACGAGGAACGAGGCCAGGATGATTCCCACCAGCACGAACACGTCGGCTGGGCGGCCTTCGAACAGGGCAAGCATTTCAGACGGCTCGTTGAACAGTACCACCGAGCACAGAAACATCGCCAACAACAGCAGCAGAAGATCTTTGAAGACCCTGACGGATGCAATGGCTACCATGTCTCTCTCCTCTCTCGTCCCCGGCCTATTCGCTCGCGATGGCGGCCAGGAGCTTCTTGGCCTCGGCCGCATTGGGGCAGTCGGGGCAATTGGCTACTTTTTCAAGCAAGGGCAAAGCCTTGTCATTTTTCCCGGCCGCCTTGTACGCGTAGCCGAGATGGTATTCGATGTCCGGATTCTCTCCGGCGATCCTCAAGGCCTTTTCCAGGACCTGCACGGCCTCGTCGAGCCGTCCGTTGACGGCCAGGGAATACCCGAAGGTATCGAGAACCGCGGGGTCGCCCGGGCGCTGCATATAGGCGGTGTAGCCCAGGCGCAGGGCCTCAAGCCGGGTCTTGGGATCTTTCAGATAAAGCATCGCGAGGTTGTTAAGGGCCGGGACGTAACGCTGGGACAGGTGCAACGCACTGTTGTAGCTCTCCACCGCGTCCTTGTCCCTGCCGAGCAGGACACAGATGTCGCCCTTGACGGTCCGGGCCACGTAGTTGTTCTCGTCGCGCTTGATGGCCGCGTCGACGTAGGTCAACGCCTTCTTGGTTTCCCCGGCGGCGAGATAGTAGTTGCCCAAGGCCACCATCAGACTCGAGTTGGCCTCGCAGCGGTCCCGCCCCTCTTCCAGGGTGGCCAGTTGGTTGGCCTTGTCGCCCTTGGAGGAGTAGATATCGGCCAGGGTTATGTAACCCATCGGTTCGCCTGGATATATTTCAATAATCTGCTTGGCGGAACCAACGGCCTTGTCATAGTCGCCCTTGAGCATGAAGGTGCGGGTGCGCAGACCGAGGGCCGCGCTCTGATTCTGCTTCTCCAACTGGTCGCAGAGGAGCAGGACGTCGTCGTACCGCTTCATGGACAGGAGCAGTTGCGCCTTTAACCGTTCCATTTCGATATTGAACGGCAGCTTTTCACTCCCCTGATTAAGGACGGCCAGGCCTTCTTCCGCCCTGCCCTTGCGGGCGAGGCTCTCGGCGTATCCGAGATACGCCTCGGGGCTGTTGGTCTGAAGGGCCTGCTTGAAGGCTGCTTCGGCTTCGTCCTGGCGGTTGAGAAGTTGCAGCACAAGGGCCTTGCCCAACCAGGCGCGGACGAATTCGGGATGGCGGTCCACCAGGGTCGAATATTCGGTGAGCGCTCCCTCGGGCTTCTTCTGGGCCAGATCAAGGGCCGCGAGCGTCGTGTACGGGTCCGGATTGTCCGGGTTGCTCTCCTTGGATTTGCCAAGGTATTCCCGGGCCTTTTCCACGTTGTTTTCGGAAAGCGCCACCCGCGCGAGCAGGAAATAGAGCACGGAGTCGTTCTTGCCGCCGCTCAGGCCGCTTTCAAGCGTGCTCTTCGCCAACCCCTTCTCGCCGTTTTTCATATAGAAGGAGGAAAGGATAATCATGGGACGGATGGAATCCGGGGAGGCGGCCACGGCACGGGTCAGGTCTGTCTCGGCCTCTTCCACGTTGCCGAGGGAATAGTTCAGCGCCCCCATCTTGAGAAGGGTGCCGCTGTCATCCGGCCGGCTCTTCGCCACGGCCTCGTATTGCTCGATAGCCTTCTCTTTCTCACCCTTTCTGGTCAGGGCGTCGCCCAGGGTCATCCGGGCGAAGACGTTGTCGGCGTCCTTTTCAAGTACTTTGCGGGCCTCGGCAATGGATTCGTCGATCCGATTCTGCTGAAGGAGGATCAGGGAGATCATTTCCCGCGCCTTGAGGAAATTGCCCGCGCCGTCCGCGGCCACCCGCAAATGGCTGATGGCCGTTTCCAGGTCGCCCACCGCGTAATAGCTCAAGCCCAGGAAGAAATGGGACTCGGGGTCGGAAGCGAGGGTCACTGCCTTGTGGAAGGCGTTGATGGCCTCGTGGTACTGCTTCTGAAGGTACATGGACATCCCGATGATTTTCTGCCCGTAAGGCAGATTCGGGGCCATGGCGTTGAGCTGCTTGGCCATATCCGCGGCCTTGCCGTATTCCTTCTGCTCAAGCAGGGACTGTGCCTTGACGTATTTTGCGTAGACATCGGAGGGATGGGATTCGCTGATAAAGGCGAAAGTCTCGCGATAAGCCGTCTTGTCGCCCCGCTCCAATTCGCTGGAAGCCCGCAAATACAGGGCTTCGCGGTTGGTCGGGTCCTTGGACAGGACGTCGGAGATGGCCTTGTCCGAATTGGCGATATGCCCCTGCGCCCTGTAAACCCTGGCCAGACCGATACGGGCCTCGCTGTTGTCGGGCGAAAGCTCAATGGCCTTATTGAACCACTTCTCGGCTCCCGCGTTGTCGGAGTCCTCAAGCAGCAACTTGCCGTAAAGCAATGCGCCGTCCACGGATTTGGGGTTGGCCGAGCAATAGGCGTCGACGTATTCCAAAGCCTTGGATGGATTCTTGGACAGTCTTTCAAGACGGGCCAGATCGTAGTTCAATTCCTTGTCATAAGGATTCTGGAGTTTGTATTTGTCGAAATTCTTGCGGGCCTGATCCAGCTTGCCGGTGGCCAGATACGATTTGGCCAGGCCGAGCCGGGCCTGCAACAGATTGGGGTCCTTTTCAAGGATGGTCTTATAAATGACAATGGCGCCGGAATGATTGCCGTCGGCGCTGTATTGCGCGCCTTCATCCAGCATCTTGGCGATGTCGTTGTTACCGCAGCCGGCAAGAAGAGCTATAAACAGAGTCAGATACAGGAATCTTGTGAGTTTCACGGCATCCTCCCAAAATGATGCTTCGTTTCCGCATTCAGCAGACCCTTAAATAGCCAGAATCATGCCAGCGTTATTTCTAATCAATTAATACAATAAAATCAAAGTATTATCACATTCACACCTCCAATCTTCCCGCACTCGGGCACCGATTTGTCCGGTTTAACCAGACTTTTTTCTCCTGGCCGAATCGGGGCCCCGAATGAGTTGATATGTGCGGGGTGCAACTGGCGTTTATCTCTAGAAAAAGCCTAAAAAGTTTTCCACAGCTCACGCTCACGATTTACTCGATCAAACTAACCGTTCTGCCATTATGGAAGATTTTTCTATAGCTTTTTATATTATCGATAGATTGTGTCTATACACTTTTGTGGACCAAACATAATAGATCATAAAAATATTTAATTTCGATATGTTATCCTTTGCAAAACGGGAAATGTCCGATTTTCCCGGATAATCGCTCCGGCTTAAGACCCTTTTGGCCGCCCTGCTTCCCTCAAACGACCCGCCTGAATATCAGCCATGTTCATTTTTCACTGAATCGATTCATTGCCGGGCGTGAAGCAGGCTCGGAATATCTTTCCGGTTGGCACCACGGCCCGAAATTTGCTAACTGAAGTAGTTATCGGAGAACGAAAGAATTGCCATGATCGCCACCATCGCCTGCCAAAACCTTTTCCACGACAAGCTGCGCCTGGTCGTCACCCTGACCGGCATCGTCTTTTCCGTGGTCCTCATAACCATCCAGGTGGGGCTGTTCCTCGGGTTCACCATCACCATCTCCTCGGTCATCGACCACTCCGGGGCCGATGTCTGGGTCACGTCCCCCGGGGTAAAGAATTTCGACATCGCCCTGCCTCTCAAGGAGAGCAAGTACTACGACACCCTGTCCGTTCCCGGCGTGGCCTCGGCCTCGAAGTTCATCACCCAGTTCGCGAACTGGAAACGGCCTGACGGCGGCCAGGAGTCCATCCAGATCGTCGGCTTCGAACCGGCCAAGGGCATGGGGGGGCCCTGGGGAATGGTGGCGGGCTCCACCGATCTTCTGGACCTGCGGGACGGCATCATCCCGGACCAGCTCTATGTGGAGAAGCTCGGCGTTCCGAGACAGGGGGAAGTCGTGGAGATCAACGACAAGCGGGCGCGTGTGGTCGGGTTCACCCGGGGCATCCGATCCTTCACCACCTCGCCTTTCGTCTTCGCGTCCCTGGACACGGCTTGGCGGGTTTCGAACCTGAAACCGGGTGAATTCACTTACATTCTGGTAAAAGCAGACAAAGGGGTCTCCCCGGAGGCCTTGCGCGACGCCATCCGCAAAAACGTGCAGGGCGTGGACGCCTACACCACCCCTGAATTCAGTTGGAAAACCCAGCAATACTGGATGTTCAACACGGGCGCCGGCGCGGGCATCCTCATCGCCGCCTTCCTCGGCATGGTGGTCGGTACGGTCATCGTCGCCCAGACCCTCTACGCCACCACCCTGGACCACATTTCCGAATTCGCCACTCTCAAGGCCATGGGCGCGCCCAATTCATATATATATAGCATCCTGCTCGCCCAGGCGTCCCTGAGCGCCGTGCTGGGCTACGGCTTCGGCATCGCCATTTCGATCATGGTCTCCCGATTCAGCGACTTTTCCGCCACGGCCATCGTCATCCCTCCCCTGCTCGGCGGAGGCATGTTCTTCCTCACGCTGTTCATGTGCATCGGCTCCGCGCTGATCTCCATCCGCAAGGTCATGACCCTCGACCCGATCCTGGTCTTCAAGGGGAGATAAAATGACGGCGAAAACGGCCATAGAACTGCGCGACATATCCAAGGCGTACGGTCCCGAAGGCAATCGGGAATACGCCCTGCGCAACGCGACCCTGGACGTGGTCCAGGGAGAGGTGCTCATGCTCATGGGGCCTTCCGGCAGCGGCAAGACCACGCTGCTGTCCATCATGGGCTGCATTCTCAAAGCCACTTCCGGCTCCCTGAGCGTCGCAGGCCGGGACGTGTCCGGTCTCTCGCAACAGGCCCTGGGCAAGATTCGGCTCGACAACATCGGGTACATTTTTCAGGAATACAATTTATTCCCCACCCTCAACGTCCTGGAAAACGTCATGGTCGCCCTGGACCTGCGGGGCTATTCCCGCAGCCAGGCGAGGGAAACGGCCATGAAGACCCTGGCCGACGTGGGGCTGGACGACAAAGCCGCCGTCAAGCCCGCCACAATGAGCGGCGGGCAGAAACAGCGGCTGGCCATCGCCCGCGCCCTGGCCGGATCGCCCAAGGTCATCCTTGCGGACGAGCCCACGGCCGCGTTGGACTCCGTCAACGGCCAGCAGGTCATGGACTTGATGCATTCCCTGGCAAAACGGGGCGACCGTGCGGTGGTCGTGGTAACGCACGACCCGAGGACTATCGACTTCGCCGACCGCATCGTGACCATCGAGGACGGCCGACTGTACCCACAGCCCCATGACGGGGCAAAGGCTCCCGAGAGGAAATCATGAGAATAGTATTGCTGCTTCTGGCTATCACCATCGCCGCCTCGGTCTTCGTGGTCCAAAAGTCGCCGCAATGGCTCTCGGACTACCTGCCGGACATAGGCGGCGCGACCTCGAACATGGCCGCCGCCCCGCCGCTTGATGACAGCGCCCCATGGGTCGCGGCCTACGGACGCGTCGAACCGGCCAGCGAAGAGCGCGAGCTGTCGTTCGAAATCGGCGGCGTGATCGAATCCGTGCCTGTCGAGGAGGACGAACACATCTCCAAGGGGCAGCCCCTCGCCTTTCTGCGCGACGACCAGTATGTCGCCAGGCTGGCCACGGCCAAGGCGTCCGCCCAGGCCAAGAAGGCATACTACGACAAGCTGGTTGCCGGCGCGCGCAAGGAAGAGAAAAGCGAGGCCCAGTCCGTGGTCCAGCGGACCAAATCGGTCATGGTCAACGCCCGGAACGAGATGAACCGGCGCAAAGAGCTGCTTTCCAAGAAACTCATCGCCAAGGAAGAGGTCGACCGGGCAAGCAAGGACTTCCTGGTGGCGGAAAAGCAATACGAGGAAGCCGTCCAGCGTATGCTCGTCACCCGAAACCAGTCGCGCAAGGAAGACATCCTCATGGCCTGGGCCGAATACCAGGCCGCCGTCCAGGGCGCTCTTGAAGCCGAGGCCCAGCTCGACCAGTCTGTGCTCCGCTCGCCCATAGACGGCATCGTCCTGAAACGGCACCGGCTCCCCGGAGAACACGTATCGGTATTCCTGGACACGCCGGTCATGACCGTGGCCGACGTCAGCCGCTTCAACGTCCGGGCCGAACTGGACAAAAAGTTCGTCACCTACGTCCGCGCCGGGCAGGAGGCGTTCTTCACCAGCGAGGCGTTCGGAGACGAACGGATCAAGGGCCGGGTGCTGCGCAAGGCGGGCACCATGCAGTTGACCGACATCCCGCCCCGGACGCCCGGCGAAAAGGTGGATAAGATCGTACTCGAAGTCATCATCGAGCTGGAACCCAGAGAGGGCATGGTCACGGGACTGACCGGCGACGTCTTCATCCTGACGGACAAGGCCGCCGGGTCCGAATTCTCCTCCATCGTCAACGAATAATCAGGATTCGCCATGACGCCGCTTCTCGCCCGCATACTGCCCTTCTGTCTGTACATGGCCTTCATCGCCGTTCCTGAAATCGGAATGCGTTCCGGCCTGTTCGAGATTTCCGCCGACACCGGGGCATCCCTGTACCCGCTCAAGATAGCCTTGGTCGGACTGTCCCTGCTCCTGCTCCGCAAATGGTACAACGAAATGCGTCTCGCAGACCTGAAGCGCGCCGGGCATACCGCCCTGAGCGTCGGGTTGGGAGCCGTCATATTCATCCTGTGGATCAACCTCGACCAGCCTTTCGCCACCACCGGCGCGCCGCAGGGGTTCGATCCCAACATCTTCGGGGACATGCGCCTGCCCATGATCGCCGCCCGACTCTTCGGAGCCGCCGTGATCGTTCCGATCATGGAGGAACTCTTCTGGCGTTCCTTCCTGACCCGCTACCTGGTGAACAAGGACTTCACGGCCGTCCGGCACGGCACCTTCACCGTTTTCACCTTCGTGTCCACATCCATACTGTTCGGTCTGGAGCACCACCTGTGGCTGGCCGGAATCCTGGCGGGCGCGGCCTACAATTTCCTCTACATGCGCACCGGCAGCATCATGCAATGCACCCTGTCGCACGGCGTGACCAACTTCCTGCTCGGCATCTACGTCATCGCCACGGGGCAATGGCTTTTCTGGTAGCAGCCACCCCTTCCCGGCACGCATCGCCATCAAATGCAGCTCTAACGACAAAAAACAGGGCCACGGTTTTCGTGGCCCTGTTCCAACAAGCTGTTTTTTTTGGGGGACTATTTCATTAACGTCAGGAAGGGGAAGAGTCAGGAGTTGAAAGTCGCTTCGCGGCGATTGTCGGGTGATTTCGCCTCCGGCGGGCAAGGGTTCGCACCCTTGCATCCCTATAAACGCCTTCGGCGTAAACTTTTTCGCTCTGCGGTGCTCTGGGAAACTCTATAGGTCCCGTCTTTTAGCCGCTAAGGGTCGCCTCAATCCGCCTTGAAGGACGACAGAGGCTTGCGGTAGGTCCCGTACTTGATGCGCGGTCCGAACCCCACTCGGAAGAAAAGCACCGGATAACCCGCCAGGAAGCCGGGAAAACACTCCTCGGCCGCAGCCCAAGAACGCCCCAACAGCTTCCGGTGAGCGGGAGAGAAAGACTCCTCGCCTTCCAACAGCCAACGCAAGCGGAACAACGCGGGAGCCGCAGCGGGCTGGAACCGTATGCCGTAATGGGTGAAGGTCAGCCAGGCCCTTTCCAACGCCCTGCCCGCCATGAAAAGCGACTCGACGTCCGGCGACTGCGCGCTGACCAGACCTACGCCTCCCGAACAGCGAATGCCCTTGGCCGAATGCGCGGCCACGCCACGCGCGGCGCCAAGCGCGTTGAGCGTATTCATGACCGGCCACGGTTTGGTCGCCTTGAGAAAGAGGTTGCCCATCCGCCCGGCCTCCAGGTTGTCGATCGGCAACCCGTCCCGGGTTTCCTCGGCGTCCTTGCGGCTGAATCGGATCATGGCGTTCAGGTGTTCATGAAGCCCGCGATGCTCGGTTCGAATCCGGTCGGCAAGGTACACCGACCCAGCGAAGGTTTTCAGGCTGTCGGCCCCGGAAATCCATTGCAGCCGGACGCCGGAAAAACGCTCCACGGCCTCCCGTACATGATCCCACACACCGTCCGAAACCGGCTTCTTGCGATAAAATTTGCGATTGGTGCAACGCTGCCAGATGGCGTCGTGCAACACGGGTTCGCGGACCTCCCGCCCTTCATTCAGGGTAAGCGCGGCCAGAGGCGTCACGCCGAGGCCGTCCTCCGGGGCAAATTCCACCTCCGGCTCCAGACCGCAGGCCTGCGCCGCCAGGGTCATGTTCTCCATTGCCGCGCCGCAGGCCACGATGGAAGCGGCCTGCCGAACGTTGAAGAAGCTCTCGTCCACCCCCTTGTCGAGCAGAAGGGATATCCGGCCGTCTTCCGCCGAGAACCGCCACGGCTGGCAGTTATCGCCGGAGGGAGCCTGCATCCCGGCCCGGATGACATACTCGCGCACAGCGGCCGCGCCGTCGGCAACGAGGTCCGGCTGGGGAGGCTTGACCGGCCCGATGATCTTGTTCCGATCCAACAGATAATTCTTGGATATCCACAGCTTCAGCCGCTGCACAGGATTGCGGTTGCCCATCCGCAACCGTCCCCGGACAAGCTTGCGAACGTAGGGATCGAACTGAAGGTAATGCGGAACGGGCTTCACGCCCTTGCGGTCCAGCAGCAGCCGCAACGCCTCGGTAACGGCCAGCGAAGCGCAGAGCTGGCAGGCGCAGCCCAGGGACGGCCCGCGCTTGTCCAGAAGATCCACGAAATCCATGTCGACGTAGCGGAAATGGGTGGCCCGGGGAGACAGGCCCATGGCGAACTTGAGAATCCGCTCAATGTACGTGTCCTCCTCCCGGATGTCGAAGTACTCGTCAAAGCCCATGCCGTCCGGTGTGAAGACCAGCAGGGCCGAACTGAACCCCATGGGGCCTGCGGTAATTACCGGAATGCCTTTTTCCAGGGCCTTCTTGAACACCATTCGCCGCACTTCGAAAACGAAAAAGTCCAGGCCGTCCAGAACCAGGTCCGCCCCGTCCAGGAAGGCGTCCACATTGGCCTCGGTCACGCCTTCCTCGAAGACCTCCAGAGACAGATGCGGATTGACCCCAAGGACGTTCTCCTTCATGACGCGGAGCTTTTCCCGTCCGAACGCGGGGACCGTGGCCCCATACTGGCGGTTGACGTTGACCGTGTCGAAGCGGTCGAAATCGGCCAGCTTGAAACCGCCCACGCCGCTGCGGGCCAGGGTAATCAGATGTCCGCCGCCCACGCCCCCCAGCCCGGCCACGGCAACCACGGAGCGTTGCAGCCGGTTCTGGTCGTTGGCGTCGAGCAGGCCGAGATTCCGACAAAAGGCGGCCTCTTGATAGGCGTTGTGCGAGGCAATATGAAACAAGTCGAGCTTATGTCGCAATTCGGAGGTATCCAAAACGATATCCTTTTTCGGGCAGGGGAGAGAATCGGCAGGCATCAGGCCCTATGCGTAAAATGCCTCATGGTACAAGAGCTTGAACTGGTCGAGCTGCTCGGCCGTCAAGCCGTCCAGTATTTCCGGACGAAGCGACAGGAAGTAACGCAGATTTTCCGGACTCAGGGGCTTGTTTCGTTCCACCGGCTGAAGGATATGCGGCGCGAGAATCGAATTGTTCACCCGCGTGAAGAACCCATAGAGGTTTGTATCGAAATCCGACTGGCCGTAGGCCTCGAACATGGCGTCATTGTAATCGCGGAAAGAGATGCGCAATGCCACGGCCGGGGCGTTTACCCCCTTGTACCAGCGCTCTTCGCCGAAATCCTGAAACAAAAAGATGTCCTTGTAAAAGCGTACGTGCTTGGGATTGACCATGATGCACATGTCGTCCACGCCCGTCAAATGCGCGTAGTTGAACAAGGCCTTGGACAGGTAGACAACAAGGTTGGACCAGCGCCGACGGCGGGGAGTCGCCAGGGCACCTATCTCGGCGACCTTGCGGCCTTGGGCGCGCAGGGCGTCGATCTCCTGCTTGTACAGACTGTCCATGGGCAGGCCGAACGCCTCACTGTCGATATAAAAAGACATGGTCGAGATAACGGTCAGGTATTCCTTGAAGATGAAGGCGCACGTAGTGGGCAGAAGGCTGAACACGCTGTAAGACATCTCCGAGGGATGATCCTCGGCGATATAATTAGTTCCCCGATAAACGGAGTAGACCGTCTTGAAAGCCTGCTCCAGCTCTTCCTTGGTCTCAGCGATCTTGATACTGGGTTTTTCCAGTCCTTCCAGCTTGCTGTCGATCAGGGAAGACCTTCGGATGCGTAAGGTTCTGCGGCGCTCGACTCCGTTTAGCAAATTGTTCTCGCCTTTTTCTTTTTCTGGCATTGTTTTCCATATAGCACAGACAAAGAAATGTTGTCTACGCAATATAGCTTTGTAACATTGCGTCCACCATCGAAGCCGCCTCGGAGTTGTGCCCCTCGAACACCCCGACCATCGTCATGTCCCGATCCACCTTGTGGCGCAGCCGTTTACAGTAGAACGACACCGTCTGGGACAATTGAGGGACAGTGAAAAAAACTTCGAAGTACAAGGAATCAGCCAGCTTTTCGCCCATTTCCGGAGAAACGTCCCTGAAGGAAATCCGAAGACCGCCCCGGGAGATGTCATCCACAACCACAGGATAGCTGCGCATCTCCCTGTCGGAAAACTTTACGCAAGATATCGCCGGAATTGACACATCCACCCGGGGATGCTTCCGCCGATCCTTACCGCTCAGTGTCCAGTCTCGACTCACGAAATCCTTCAGGCTTCCCTCGACAATACTTAAGACATACTGGGAACAATCAACGCCTTCCTCTCTAGCCATGCGCTTGAGTGCCTGAAAACTCTCCCGATTCATGTCGAAACACACTTTAACCAAATCAGACATCATTTTCGCTACCTTGACCTAACTTGCAGTGTGCGGGGCGGTCCCACCCCGGAGCCCCCTTCCAATATCGCAACAATTTTAGATTTTTTTGCAATAAACATACCGTGAAAAAAGGCTCGAAGGCCTTCCTTTCCATTCAGTTCGGACAAAACAGAACCCGGGAAATAATCCCGACTGATCCGTCCAAAATTAGTTGCATCATACTAATGAACTACGGAAACGCCTCCGCCGCCCCCAGCAAATGGAGAAAAATTGTTCCGGCGTCTTTCGCGGCGTACGCGCGCGCCAAACTTTTGCGAAGATGAAACGGATGTGTCCCGAAATCCGACAAAGTGCGGCAAAAGGGATACGGCTGGAAGCGTGCCGCAGCCTTCGTGACTACGAGGACGGTTCGCGTGAAAAACGCGCTGGAAAAGAGACGCGGGTGTTCATGACGCCGAGCGGGCCGGCGGGCGACGAAATGAAGGGACGAAGGCCCTTTACATGAGGAAACGCTGAATGTCCGGGGAACCTTCGCCGTCGCCGGAGACCTCGACGCCGACCTCAACCGGGTCGTCCAGAACGATGCGCCGGGGGAGACACTCCAATGTCACCACGGACGCCTCGATCATGAAGGTCACGCTCAATCCTTCGATCTGTTTGAGCATACCGGCAAAAACGTGTCCCTTGTCCGCAAATTCCAGAAGCATTCCCTTCAGGGAGATATTCCTGATCTCGACCGGGAAGGCCATGATCTCACCACTGGCCTTCACCACCTGGACAAGCCCGGGAGCCACGAACGATTTCCGAGGAAAACTTCGTTTTTCCTGGAAATCCGCAGCACCCGCCGACTCGTCGCGCCCGAGAAGGTTCTCAAGCCGATCGATAATCTCCTTGAGGGCGGCTCCGTCCTTGACGGCCACATGCATGCGTTTGCTGGTCCTGTAACTGTACATACAAATTTAGAAGCAAAATTCACGCCACAAAAGCGTGGTGGGCGGTGATAAAAAGAGATGGGCTGGCGGCATCCCGTCAACTTTTCTTGAGGGACAGATTGTGCTTGCTCAGCAGT
This sequence comes from Desulfovibrio sp. Fe33, assembly GCF_028532725.1. Taxonomy (NCBI): domain Bacteria; kingdom Pseudomonadati; phylum Thermodesulfobacteriota; class Desulfovibrionia; order Desulfovibrionales; family Desulfovibrionaceae; genus Desulfovibrio; species Desulfovibrio sp. Fe33. The sequence continues at coordinate 489,029 of NZ_JAQKGU010000002.1, read as the reverse complement.
TCGTAAAGCCGGGCTCTGGAAAGGCCGGAAAGCTTGCACGCCATGGCGACGGAAGAGTCGCTCAACTGGACAAGCCGCTGAAGATACGCCTGCTCCATGGCGTCCACGGCTTCCTGCCTGGCCGCCTTCATGGCCGGAAATTCTTCCAGGGTCGAAGGGAGAAAATACGGCATCGGCGGGGCGGAGCATTCCTGCTGCGATTCCTCATTTTCCCCCATATCCTGGAAAACGCGGCGCATACGCAATTGCTGGGGAAGATGGTAGATGTTCAGGTAGTTGGAAAAACGGGCCTTCTGCAACGAAACGTGAAGGACGTTGACCAGCTCGCGAACGTTGCCGGGCCAATCGTAGAGCCGCAGGGTCTCAATGAACTGCGGGTCCACTTCCTTCTCCTCCATATCGTTCTCCTTGCAGAGAATGGGAAGATAGTGGCGGGTCAGCAGTTCGACATCGCCGTTGCGCTCGCGCAGGGGCGGCAGTTCGATAATATTCGTCTGGAGCCGGTAATAAAGGTCGCGACGGAACTCGCCCCGCGCCACCATTTCTTCGAGATTCCGGTTGGTTGCCGCCACCAGTCGAAAGTCGCTGTAGATTTCCTTGCTAGAACTGAGCGGACGGAACGTCTTTTCCTGCAGGACCCGAAGCAGGGATTTCTGGATGCCCAGGTCGAGATCGCCGATTTCGTCCAGAAAAAGCGTACCGCCATGGGCCAGGTGGAACAGCCCCTTACGGTCCTGATCGGCACCGGTAAAGGAGCCCTTGGCATGGCCGAACAGCAGGCTTTCCGCCAGGGTCGAGGGCAGATTGGTGCAATCCACCACGATATACCGATTGTCCTTGCGGTCGCTGTTGTTATGCAGCGCGCGGGCGAAAAGCTCCTTTCCGGTCCCGGTCTCACCGGTGATGAGCACGTTGCCGCTGGCTTTGGCGGAGATGGCGAGCCGTTCGAGGCACTGATTGAGGGCCTTGCTGTCGCCGATGATCTCCTCGCGGATAAGGGGACTGGACTCATTCTTCTGGCGGGCCTTGAGCCGAAGCAGGTTCTGAATGACGGAGCGGAAACGCTCCTCCTTGATGGGCTTGACCAGGTAGTCCTTGACCCCGGCGGCAAACGCCTCGGAAATACAGTCGGAATCCGACTCCCCGGTGAGCATGACTATGTCCACTTCGGGGTTCAGTTCGGTCAGACGCGGGATGTGCATGAGCCCGCTTCCTTCATGCAGATTGAGATCGAGGAAGATGATGTCGAAATGGCTGGTCTTGAGCAGGGTGAAGCCTTCTATCCCGGAATACACGCAGTGGCAATCGTAGCCCATCTTCTTGATGATGGACTCGATGGCGGCGCACTGAAACGGATCATCGTCGATCAGCAGTATTTTCCCTACGGACGGCTCCACTCTGGCACTCCCTGCTTGGCCTGCCTAAGAATCAAACGACTGACCGAAAGCCTGAACAAAAGTAATGCATTCTATACAAAGCAACTTTTTTGCTGTCCACAGAAAATTTCCCAGCTCCATTTTCCCAGGACAAGTCGCGCCCCGGGGTCAATAAGAAACAAGCACTCACATTAAAGATACCCCCCTCGGACATTTTTTCAAGACTTTCCGTAAGAAAAAAACGGCATCGATAACCTGCGGTCCCGGCACACGAAAACAATTGGACAAACCATTAATCCTGCAAATCGCAATCCATCCAGCCCACATCGAAATGGGCCGCGCCGAAATACACGATCCGAAAGCACGGGCGCGAACGGTATCCGAAGCCGGAAGCCAGCGATGTGGCCCACGCCAAATACGCGACTCATTATTATTTTCATATAGAGCTCCCCGCACCGGGAGCCATCCCCGGCCGTCCATGCCGGACTGCGGTTTTCACACCATTTCGCCACAGGAAATGTCATTTTTCCCGACATGTTGTCGGTCTCTCTTACACTCCCGCCATTCAAACCGCTCGGGGCTGTCCCCGGGGTATCCCCCGCATTGAAGGCGTTTTGCGAAAGGCTCGTCACGGCCAACTCGGATCACCCGGCGTTTCACCACCAGCCGTCCGGGAGATGATAGCAATTATCGGTTGCGCCTTTACAGTCGTTCGTGAATACTTAGTTAAATCGAAACGACCAACCCACATCCGTGAAAGGAGCCATATCATGGTAGAAAGAACCGGAATCATAACCATTGAAGGAAACCCGCTGACCCTGGTGGGCCCTGAAATCAAAGTCGGCGACACCGCTCCCGACTTTACCGTGGCCGCCAACGACATGACCCCCGCCACCCTGGCCGACTTCTCCGGCAAGGTGCTCGTCATCGCCTCGGTGCCCTCCCTGGACACCCCCGTCTGCGACGTGGAGACCCGCCGCTTCAACAACGAAGCCTCGGCGCTGGGCGACGACGTGAAGATACTGACCATCAGCATGGACCTGCCCTTTGCCCAGGCCCGCTGGTGCGGCGCGGCCGGGATCGAGGCCGTGCAGACCCTGTCCGATCACGCCCAGGCATCCTTCGGCGAGAATTGGGGCACGCTCATCAAGGAACTCCGCCTCCTGGCCCGCGCCGTCTTCGTCGTAGGCAAGGACGGCAAGATCGCCTACGCCCAATATGTGAGCGAAGTCACCGAGGAACCCGATTACGAAGCCGCCCTCAAGGCGGTCCGCGAACTGATCGGATAACCACGCCCGGCACGACCGCATCCAACAACGGCCCGGGGGTTCGCCTCCGGGCCGTTTTGCATATTCGACGCGAGGGATATTTCCGGAAAGGCTTTTTTATCGACAATATGTTTATTCCGCGCGCCGGAAATGGCATGAAGAAACCGATAGCTGCCGCGTCACCATGCGCGGGGCAACTTTCGGCAACCAGCAAAGGAGAAAACGATCATGTCCCTGCAATCCGTACTGGACGGCACCGCCGCTTTTCTGGAGCATCTCGGCCTGAACGAAGAGCCGTTCGGCATCCATTACACCGACACCAAACCGGAAAACGCATACGGCCCCAAAAAGGGAACCCCCATTTCACGCGAGCTGGAGGACAAAGGCGAAGTGGATTTCCAGGCGCTCATGAGCACTTTTTCCTGCGTCATGGGCAACATATGGCTGGCCCGGAAAAAGCACGGGGCGGCGTTCATCTCCCCGGAGGAATACGGTTGCATGGGCGGAGCGTACTACTGTTCGATGATGAAGCCGCATCTCAGGTTCATCGAACATTACGTGTCCACCGGATACGACGGCTCACCAGTGCACGGCGAGCGGTACATGCCCAATCCCGACGCCATGCGGGCATTCATGCTCAAGGTGAATCCCCGCGAGGCCCCGGCCAAATATTGCGTGTTCAAGCCGCTGTCGCAGTTCACCGATGACGATCAACCGGAATTCGTCATCTTCTTCGCCCGGCCCGAGGTTTTGACCGGGCTGTTCACTCACACGGTCTTCACCACAGGCGACATGGAATGCGTGGTCTCCCCCTTCGGAGCGGGCTGCACCAACATGGTAGGCTGGCCGCTCTACTACAAGGAGCAGGGCCTGGAAAAAGCCGTCATGGGCGGCCTGGACCCGTCGGCCAGAAAATTCATGAAGACCGACGAGATGACCTTCACGGTTTCCCTGGAGCTGTACGAGAAAATGCTGGCCGCCCTGCCCGAGTCCATGTTCTCCGTGGACGGCGCCTGGAGACAGGTCCGCAAAAAGGTTGAACGGAGCGCAAAGACCTGGGGCGAAACCGAATAGTCTCGCCCGACGCCAACAACATGAAGGGGCCCGGACAATCAGTCCGGGCCCCTTGTTCTTTTTGCGCCGAAACCGGGCGGCTGAAGCGCCCATTGCGGCAGCGCCGCAGCGGATGAGGAGGACGGCCCCGGCTCGGAAGGCGAAAGCCGGGGCCGCCGGGACCAGGCCTGAGCCTACAGTTTGCCCAGGATGGTTTCGGCCCAGGCCGTGGCTTCGTTCAAATCGGGATCGCCATCAATTTTCAGGGGGTCGCCGACAATGTCGGCGCCAAGCGCCTCGACCCTTTCCTCAAGGGCGTCAACCGCGCCGCAGAAGTGCTCGTAGGAGGAATCGCCGCAGCCGAACACCGCGACTTTCCGGCCTCCCAGCCCGGCCTTGTCGAGATTGTCGTAGACCTGCACGAAATCGTCCTGCAACTCGATCTCGTCGTCCCCCCAGGTCGATGAACCGAGAAAAACGGCGTCGAACCCGTCGGCCATATTCTCCACCACCACATCGGCGGCGTTCCGAATCTCCACGTTCAGGCCGTTCTTTTCGAGAAATTTGCCGATGGCGTCGGAGACGCTCTCGGTATTGCCGGTGGTGGAGCCGTAAACGATCAAAACCTTGCTCATGATGATTTCCTTACTGTGTTGAAGTTGCTGCGGGGCGGACATGCCGCCGTACGGCCCTGAAACGGGCCCGCGTACAGTTCGCTGAACGGGAATGAATCATGCGCACCGTTTCGAGTCCTCCGGCAAACGGAGGACCACCCGACGCCGAGGGGAACCTCGGCTGAATGAAAGATTGGGGGTTGAACGCGTTCATCCTGTTTTTTCCTATTGATCGCGAGGACCCGGGTCATCATCCCCGCAGCAGGAACCGGCGTCCCGCCTGGCGGCGCAATCGCCGGAGCAGCCGCAGCCGCAACCGCCCTTGGCCCTGAGCTGATTGCGCACCTTCACGAGGACGAAAAGCCCTGCGGCGGCTATGATGATGACGGCAATGACGGTATCCATGATTTCCTCCGGTTGATTTTGCTGCGCGGCGACGGGGTTTCGGCGGACCGCCGCTCCCCGGAGGAGCCAACGCAACCCTGCGCGCCGACGGCTTCGGGAAATTGGGGCGCGGCGGCGGACAACACCACCGCGCCCACGGAACGACTCATCCAGGCAGTAATGAGCGTCCTTACTTCATATCCTCGGCCTTGACCCAAATCACGGCGTCCTGGCTGAGTTCCTTGCCGTTGTGCTCGGTGTCCGGTCCCACGCCCAGGGCTGCGAAACCCCACCATCCGGCCTTGGGAATGCCGAAGGTAATGTAGCCGCCTGCGTCGGTGAATATGGTCTGGGTGACGAAGCTGTCGTGGGGGTACTTCACTGAGGCCCCGGCGGGCATGGCGTTGGCCTTCAGGTCGGGCATGTGGCTCATGTACTCGACTTCAACCTCTGCGCCCGCGACGGGCTTGCCGTTGGACAGGACCTGAGCCTTGAAAACGTTTCCGGTCCACACGGCGTAAGGTTTGATGAGGGGGACGATCTCGCAGGGCAGACCGACAGGCTCGGCCCAATTGCCGGGGATGCCGCCCACGTTCATGACCAGCTTGGCGATCTGCTGCATGTAGACGCCCTCTTCCTCCTCGAAATAATATCCCGGCTTCATGACGAAAACGTAATCACCCATGGAGCGCATTTCCTTTTTGGGAACGAGCGCGGAAAAGGCCTTGTTGGAGGACTCGGGGTTCTTCCAGGTGATTTCCTTGACGTACGGCATCAGGTCCACCTTCTTGGGGGCAGCGTCGCCGCGTTGCTTGAGAACGTAGAATTCCTCCACGCCGCCCATGTCCATGGTGTGACCGGCCTCGGCCGGATGGGTGAAGACGATGCGCATATCCACGTCCTGCCCCGCGTCGAGTGCTATTTCAGGGGTATACACAACCATGAAATGAGCCAGGGCGGTGCCGGTGATCATCAGCACGCTCAGGGCGGCCAGCAGGGGAATGAAACGTTTTTTCATCAAATGCTCCTCAAAGTTGAAATTGACTCTTATTCTCATTAATCGGCTTTAAAAAGCGCAGACGAACACGATGCCCGCCTGCGCAGCATTTCCTATTCCACGATGTCGGCGCCGTTGATCTGGACCTTATGGCCCTCACCGGCGTCGAACATGACCGAGTACGCGCTCTCCGGCTTCTTGAAGGTGCACTCGCTGTCTTCATTCATCTTGGTCTCCAGGACGCTTTTGCCGTCGCCGTCGGTAACGTGGATGTTCACGCCGGCAGCGGACGAGCCGTCGGAGAATCCACCCTCGCAGGTGACGGTCCCGTCACCGTTGTCGAAGCAGCTCATGAGCGGGCTGTGGGCGAAGGCCTGTCCGGAAAAGGCCACCATGGCGGCCAGGGTCAATGCGATCATCAGTTTTTTCATTATATACTCCTCCTTAAGAGCAATTTTCCTTGCACGATGCGTTGATGAGAGGGGCCACTTCCTTTTCCTCGGGAGTGGGAATCAGGGCCATGACCAGGGTCGCGGCCACGCACAGGCCGTAGAAGGCCCACATGGTCTGGAACCCGCTCAACCCCAAGGCCTTGCCGCCGGTAAAGACCAGGCTGGCCACGAACAGGCCGAGCAAGGTCTGATAGGCGATGGAGAAGAGCATCCATTTGGTGGAATTCGACTGGTGGCGAACCATGATCGAAGTAGGCACGCAGGGCGGATACAGGGCCATGAAGAGCATCAGCGCCAGGGCGTGGAGGGCCGTGAACCCGGCCTCGCCCGCTTTCATGGATTCCTGCACTGTCTGGCCGCCGTCGATGCCGTAGATGGAGCCGAGGGTGGCCGCGGAGTTCTCCTTGGCCGCAAAGGCCGAGAGCAGCGCGATGTTGATGCGCCAGTTGAACCCGGCCCACTGGGTGACGGGTTCAAGCGCCCTCCCCATGATGCCGAGGAAGCTGGTCTCGAACCGTTCGGCGCGGGCCTCGCGGCGCACCGTCTTGCGCACCCGGTCGACCTTCTTGAGCGCCTTGTTCAGGGCTTTGCCGTCCTTGCCCACGCGTTTGACCACGGCGTAGTAGACGGGATTTTCGGCCTCGAACCGCCCGTTGACGACATCGGATTCCGCTTGATCCGTTATGCCCTGCTTGGCGCGTTTGAGGGATTCGTCGAAGAGGATGATGGGCAGCACGTCGCCCGCTGCGATCCGCCCCTGGTATCCGGTCTTGCCCACCTCGGCCATGAAGGCGCTCACGGCCTCGTCTTCCTGCGACTGATAGTATGCGCGGCGGCTTTCGGTCAGGCCGGGATAGTTGATGAGCGCGAAGACCACCACGGCCACGGCCGCGACCACGGTGACGATCTTCTTGAGGAAGAGCCAGACGCGCTCGAAGGCCCGACGCAGCACGCCGGTGACGGTGGGCAGATGATACGGGGGCATCTCCATGATGAACGGCGCGCTCGGCTGCTTCTTGAGCACGGTCATGGTCAGCAGCTTGGCCACGGGCAGGGCCATGAACAACGTCACCGTGGCGATGAAGAACATGGCCAAGCCGCCGGTATCCGCGAAGTACGCGCCTATGAGAATGAGATACAGCGGCACCTTGGCCAGGCAGTTCATCATGGGCACGATCATGATCGTGGCCAGGCGCGCCCTCTCGTCCGGGATGGCCTTGGTGGCCATGACGCCGGGGATGGCGCAGCCGCCCACGTACACGCCGCCGAGAATCATGGGCAGCGTGGATTGGCCGTGCAGCCCGAAGCGGCGGAAGAGCCGGTCGAGGATGAAGGCCATGCGCGGCATGTACCCGCTGTCCTCCAGGACGGCGATGAGGGCGAACAGCAGCAGGAAGATGGGCAGATAATTGAGGATGGCCGTGGTGGATTTGACCACCCACAGGCCCAGCGCGCGCAGGAGCGGATCGTCGATGAACCCGGCCGCGGGCAGGACGTCCGCCGCGAAGTTCTCCACCGCGCCCCACAGGGGCCAGACCTGAAGGGCCAGCCAGTTCCCGAAGACAATGGCCACCTGATAGAGGACCATGAGAATGGCCACCAGAATGAGCGGTCCGAGAAAACGGTTGCAGACATACCTGTCCGCGAGGTCGGACATGGACCGCCTGCCGTCGGCCGGGATGGACACGGTTTCACCGGCTATGCGGGCGCACAGGCCATGCCGGGTGAAGGCGACATGCCGCTCTGCGGCGTTGGCGCTCTCCTCGCGGAACCGGTCCCGGCAAGCGCCGACCAGCGCCATGACCCGTTCGGCGTCGGGATGCGTGTGGGCGAGCATCTCCGCCGCCCCTTCGTCGTTCTCCAGCAGCTTGATGGCGAACCAACGGACCGGGTAGCGAATGCTGAGCACCGAATCGGCGCGCAACATTTCTTCCAGCTCGACGATATACGGCTCCATGGGCCCGTAGTCGATGCGAAAACCATTCTCGCGCGACGGTGCGGCGGCCAGGGACTCGACCGCTTCCCGCAAGGCCTCCCGCCCTTCCCCCTTCTTGGCTTTGGTGGGGACCACCGGGACACCGAGAATCTCCTGCAACCTGTCGACGTAGATCGTCTGTCCGCGCCGTTCGGCCACATCCATCATATTGAGATTGAGGATGACGGGAGCCTCCATCTCCAGCAACTGAACGAGGAGATACAGGTTTCGTTTGAGATTCGAGGCGTCGGCCACGTCTATGACCACGTCCGGATTGTCCCCGAGCAGGAAATCGCGGGCCACGCGCTCCTCAAGGGAATACGACGTCAGGCTGTAGGTGCCCGGAAGGTCCACCAGCTCCACACGGCCGCCTCCGGCAGTATAGACGCCGGTCTTCTTCTCCACGGTCACGCCGGGGTAATTGGCGACATGCTGCCGCGCCCCGGTGAGCAGGTTGAAGACCGTCGATTTACCGCAATTGGGCTGCCCCGACAGGGCGACCAGCAAATTCCGCGATCCCATTACAGCTTTACCTCGATATGCTTGGCCTCGCTGTGCCGTATGGAGACATGGTAGCCGTCGAGCCTCAGCTCCACGGGGTCCACCAGCGGCGCGTTGCGGACTATTTCGATCCGCGCGCCGGGATAGAACCCCAGATCCATCAACCGCTGTCCGAGCGAGCCGTCCGCCGTCAGGTCGGCCATGGTGCAGGCCGTCCCGGGCGTGAGTTCATCCAATGTCATGATTGCCCTCCATGATACGGTGGTTGCGGCGGCGCGCCCTCAGGCGACGACCACCTTCTCGGCAATGCCCCGCTCCACCATGACGCGGCTCTGGCCCACGCTCACGAGCATGGGGCCGAACCCGTTGCTGAGCACGTCGACCTCCACACCGGGGATGATCCCCAGCGACTCCAGCCTGGTTCTCGCCCTGACTCCGGCGTCAACGGCGACGATCAAGGCGATTTCCCCTTCCGCCAAAGACTTGAGCGTTCTGCCTGCTGCCATCTTTCCACCTCTTTTGTGCAACCAGAGGTTGCAATTGATAATGAATTTCGGTATCAGTGATATGCCTTGAGACGATCATGGTCAACAAAAACAACATGTTGAAACATCGTCTCAATAAGCCGCCGCCAAATGCGGCTTTAGGCCAGTCAATTGAGACTGAAAGTCAATTGCACAACAAAACATGTCCGTTTCAGCGGACAGCGAACAGGAAAAATGCAGGAAGCGCTCAACTCGTTCAAAAAATACCTGACACTCAACAACCTCAAGCTGACCAGGCAAAGGTTGTTGATTTTCCGGTATTTCATGAGCGACATAGGACAGTTGAACCCCGAAGGGCTGCTCAAGGGGGTGCAGGGACTGGACAAGACCATCAGCCGGTCCACCGTGTACCGGACGGTCAAGCACCTCCACAACGCGGGCATTGCGCGGTGCATCCACCGCAGCGACGGCGTTACCTGCTACGAACCCATGGGAGACCAGTCATGCAGGATGATCTGCGAACGGTGCGGCAAGACCGTTCCGGTCCGGAATCCCTATCTAGAATGCCTGCAACAGGAGACGGCCCGCCAGCAGGGGTTCACCCTCTTCCGCTACCAGAACACCCTCTACGGACTGTGCCCGGACTGTGCCGAAAGCATGGGGCAAGCGGCGGGTCCGGAAACAAACAACGAAAACCGGAGGTTGAAGAAATGACCTACAGACGAGGAATCAACAGCAAGTACGGAGCAAAGAATTTCCTGCAACGCGGACTGCGGTCCATGTTCCCCAACTACGAGGGGGACGGCGGGGAAAACTCCGGGACGGTCCCGGTGGACACGGAAAAGGACAGAAAACGCGACAGGGAAAGATAGGCCGGAAGAAAGGGCCCCGAAGGCTTTAGCTTTCGGGGCCCTTTCTTCCGGGACGGGCGGGGCTACTCGCCGGATGCGCAGTCCGGGCACAGGCCGTAGAGATACATCCTGTGACGGCTCAAGGTGAAGCCGTGCGCCCTGGCCACCTCTTCCTGCCGTTCCTCGATGACCGGATCGAAAATCTCCACCTTCCGCTTGCATTTGAGACAGATGAGGTGGTCGTGATGCGAGCGTCCGTAGGCGCGTTCGTACAGAACGCCGCCGTCCGGGCTCTCGATGGTGTCGGCGAGCCCGGACTCGATGAGCAATTTCAGAGTGCGGTACACGGTGGCCTGCCCGATTTCCGGCGACTTCGCCCGGACAAGCTCGCACAGGCGGTCCGCGGGAATATGCCCTCCCGTTTCCAGGAAGGTCTGGACAATGGCCATGCGCTGCGGGGTCATGCTCAACCCCGCCTCTCCAAGATAGTTTTGAAAAACCTGTTCAGCGGATATCGACATAAGCAATAACGAAACTCATTTTCATTTTCAATGCAAGCCTAAAATCCGGCCCTAGGCAAAAAAAATGCGATCGACCGGCGACGGTGCAGCCCGATCCCCATCTCCGCGCCCCAGCCCTTCCCTCGTATTATGCCGATTCCCCCGCTCCACCATACCGGAATCGAAATGCAAACAGAGGCTTGCCAAGGCGGTCGTCTTTGTATATCAATGAATCTTGATATATTGATATTCAGACAGACAAGAAGCCGGACAAGGAGACGGAAACCCGTCCCGCCCAAGCCGCCGGAGACATGCGGAGCACATCAACCCTCAACCGGGCCGGAGACGCACCTCCCCCACCATGGACAAGGATACGCAATGAAGATCATCGACCGCATACGGAACACGGACCGCTTTCTCTCCCTCGAATTCTTCCCTCCCAAGGAACGGGAGCAATGGCCGCGTTTCTTCGGCCAGGTGGACCGGCTGGCCGGACTCGATCCCCTGTTCGTCTCGGTCACCTATGGAGCCGGGGGCACGTTCCAGGACAACACGCTTGAAATCGCCGCGGACGTGCACCGCCGTTTCGGCCTTGAGACCATGGCGCACCTGACCTGCGTCGGGGCGAAGAAAAAAGGCATAGCCGAATACCTCGATCGGCTGCGTGACGCGGGCATCAACAACATCCTGGCCCTGCGCGGCGACATGCCGGGCGGCGGCGGAACCGATGTTTGGAAAGAGTTCCGCCACGCCTCGAACCTGGTCGAATTCGTCAAGGAGGGATGGCCGGAAATCGGCGTGGCCACGGCGTGCTACCCCGACGCCCATCCGGAGTCCCCGTCCATCGACGACGACCTGCGCTGGACCTGCCACAAGTTCAACGCGGGATCGGACTTCGCCGTGACCCAGTTGTTTTTCGACGTGCGCCGGTACCGCGACCTGGTCCGCAGGCTGGAATCCAGGGGCATCCGCAACCCGATCGTTCCCGGCGTGCTGCCGGTGTTGAACATGCAGTCCCTCAACCGTATCCTCGCCCTGTGCGGGGCGAACATTCCGCTCAAGCTCTATCTCGAATTGCAGGAAGCCAACGAGAGCGGCGGAGACAAGGCCGTGCGCCGCAAGGGAATCGAAATCGCCCGGCGGCAGATCAAGGAGCTGCTGGAGCTTGGTGCCCCAGGCATTCATTTGTATTCATTGAATAATGCCGACGTATGCCTGGACATCCTGACGGATCTTCCGGAGCTCGATGGCTGACGCGGGACCGCAGCCCCGGCGAATACGGCCTTGCGCTTCGTCGGGGCTTCGGCTAGTTTCTTTCCTTCAAGATGTCCTTCAGGTGGCCCTCGCGCCATAACAGGGAATCCGGTGTGAAGCCGGAGCGGTCCCGCCGCTGTGATCCCCTAAGAAGGCCCGGTCCAACAAGCCACTGCCGAGAGGCGGGAAGGCGGCCCGGGCGGGGAGAGCCAGAAGACCTGCCTGAAGCGTTTCCTGCCGGATACGGTTCGCGGAAACCGTATGTGGACAAGAAAGTTTTCACCCGACAACCGTCGCCGGGTGCGCGGTTCCGCCGCGACACCATTCATCGGCGGCAGATGCAGGCGGTTTCACCGCAGCGCAGCCGTGCCGCGCGTTTTTCCGCGTCGCCTGCAAGAGACATACATGCCCAGCAAAATCCTCAAACGAGACGGATGCATCGAGACCTGGTCCACCAAACGGATCGGGGCCGCCATATTCAAGGCCCTTCAGGGGAGCGGCATCAAGGACCCGCTGCTCGCCGACCGGCTCGCCGGAAAGGTCGAAAAGAAACTCAAGGACGTGGACATTCCCGAACAGGAACAGGTTCAGGACATGGTCCAGGAAGTCCTCATGGAGGCGCGCCTGTACAAGGTGGCCGAGCGGTACATCATCTACCGCGAAAAACGGCGCGAACTGCGCTCCCAGAACGAGGCGTTCCTGGACATCGCCGGAGTGACCGACAGCTATCTGGAGAACCTCGACTGGCGGGTCAACGAGAACTCGAACATGACCCACTCCTTCCAGGGGCTCATCCTGCACATGGCTGGCTCCGTCCAGGCCCGCTACATGCTTGAAAAGTATCCGGAGGAAGTGCGCCTGGCGCACACCCACGGCTATTTCCATATCCACGACCTCTCCTTCGGCCTGGCCGGATACTGCTCCGGCTGGTCCCTGCGCGACCTCCTGCTCGAAGGATTCAACCTGCGCGACCGCTGCTCGTCCACTCCGGCCAAGCACTTCGACGCGGCCTGCGGCCAAATGGTCAACTTCCTCGGCACGCTCCAGAACGAATGGGCCGGAGCGCAGGCGTTCAACAACGTCGACACCTATCTCGCCCCGTTCATCCGCAACGACGGCCTGGACTATCATGACGTCAAGCAGCAGATCCAGAAGCTGCTCCACAACCTCAACGCCACTTCGCGCTGGGGCGGACAGTCGCCGTTCACCAACTTCACCTTCGACTTCGTGCCGCCCTCGCACATCGCCAAGGAAGCGGTCATCATCGGCGGCAAGCTGCAGGACTCCACCTACGGCGAATACGCCGAGGAAATGGCCATGATAAACCGGGCGTTCCTGGAGGTCATGCTCGAAGGCGACGCGGACGGCCGCATCTTCTCCTTCCCCATCCCCACGTACAACGTGACCAAGGACTTCCCCTGGGATTCCGAGGAAGGCAAGCTGCTGCTCAAGATGACCGCCAAATACGGCGCGCCCTACTTCCAGAACTTCATCAATTCGGACCTCAATCCCGAGGACGTGCGCTCCATGTGCTGCCGACTGCAAATGGACCTGCGCGAAATCCGCAAGAAGACCGGCGGCCTGTTCGGCGCGGGCGACCTGACCGGCTCCGTGGGCGTGGTCACCCTGAACCTGCCCAAGCTGGCCTACCTGGCCCACAACGAAGAGGACTTCATGGACCTGGTCACCGAGTACGCCCGACTGGCCTCGGAATCCCTGGAGTTCAAGCGCAAGGTGGTCCAGAAGAATCTGGACGCGGGCATGTTCCCGTTCTCCCGGCGCTACCTCAAGAACGGATTCAAGGGCCACTTCTCGACCATCGGTCTCATCGGCGGACACGAGGCGTGCATGAACCTGCTCGGCAAGGGCCTGGAAACCCGGTCCGGGTCCCAGCTCATGCAGCGGACGCTCCAGCTCCTGCGCCGGCTGGTTGTCGAATTCCAGGAAGAGACCGGCAATCTGTACAACCTTGAGGCCACCCCCGGCGAGGGTACCTGCTACCGGCTGGCCAAGATCGACCGCGAGCTCTACTCCGATATCTATACCTCCGGCGACGAGACCCCGTACTACACCAACTCCACCCTGCTGCCCGTGGGCATCAGCTCCGACGTCTTCTTCGCCCTGGAGCACCAGAACGGGTTGCAGACCCTGTACAACGGCGGCACGGTCTTCCACACCTTCCTGGGCGAGGCTGCCCCGAACGAGGAGAGCGTGAAGAACTTCCTGCTCAAGGCCATGAGCAAGACCAAGATCCCGTATATCTCGGTCACGCCGACCTTCTCCGTCTGCGAGGACCACGGCTACCTCTACGGCGAGCACTTCCACTGCCCGACCTGCGACAAGGAAACCGAGGTCTACACACGCGTGGTCGGCTACTACCGTCCCGTGGGCCGCTGGAACAAGGGCAAACAGGAAGAGTACAAGGACCGCATCGAATACTCCCAGAAAACCTTCTGCCAGCCCGCCTAAGGGGGCCACGGGTCATCAATGATACTCGACGCCAACCAGCTCGCCTCCATCAGGCAGCACAACGACGAGCAACTGCGACGGGGAAACCGCGCCCAGCACGGGTACCCCGCCCAGACCGTGCAGGACCTCCTGCACACCATTGAGGCCCTCCGGAAGGAAAAAAAGAAGTGGAAGAAGCTGGCCCAGGACCGTGGCAAGGCGCTCAAGACCATCAGCGACATCGCGTCCGGCTAGCGCATGGGGCCGCCCGGCCCCTCCCCTGCCGTCACCCCGGCTTCTCACCGCACGCAAACAAGGCCCGGAAGGATATCCTTCCGGGCCTCTTTTTCACCCAGCCACGGTGCCCCTCCATTCGCCTCTCAAATGCACAACGTCGCATCTGTTCACAATTTCTTCTTGCTACGTTTTTTTAAAAGTTATACATCTCTCGCATACTAACTTTTTAAAAATATGGTTGTTAGAGGTATGAAAAAAATCAATTCGATCTTCGCGACGTCGTTCATCCTGCTTCTGCTGACATCCTCCCCGACCCTGGCCGCCCAGCTCGGCCTTGAATGGACTCCGCGCATGGAAGCGGCCGACACTGCCCTGAAAAACGCCATGGAGACCCTTGCGGTCCAACCGGACGCGCCGGGGTTCATGGTCCTGACCAATGCGGGCTATGGACAGGCGGACGGAGCCTCGACCGAGCCGTTCCTGGACGTGATCGCGCAGGCGACCGGCAGGACGCCAGGCACCCGGACCCTGCTCCAGGTGAACACCTCTTGCGCCGAACCTCTCTGGTTCTCCGTTTTCCGCAAGGACACCATGTCCGCCGTGTTCATCAAGCTGGGCAAAGACGGATTTCTCAGCCAGCAGCTCAATCTGGCCCCGGACTCCCTGTTCCGGCCTGAAGGATGGGCCGGGACGGGCAAGGGACTGATCGGCAGCAGGCTGTTCTCGGTCGCTTCCATCTCCTTGGCCTGGTCGGCGGACGCCCCGTGGCCCATGCTCAAGGGCGCGGAGCTGCACGACCACTTCTGCCCCGGCCTGAACGCCGGATTCATCGCCAAGGCGTATCTCGACCGGAATCTGCCGCTCGGTCCCGGCGACGCCTATGTCTTCGTGGGCGCACCGCCCATCTGCGCCATGGACGCCCTGCAATCCGCCTTCGGAGCGACCATGGGCAAGCACGGCTCCTATTCCATGCAAGTCCCGGACAAGGCCGCGAAGTTGGCCGCTGACGGCGTGGCCCCGGTGCTTATCGCCATGCGCGTGAACAAAAAGAAGGACGTCTGCGAGGGGGTGTTCCTGGGTTTCGACTGGGCCAAATCCGAATCCTTCACCGGCGTGACGAACGCGGACCGCTCCCCTTCCGGCGGCAAGAGCAACCCGCTCTTCTACATCTCCCGCGTCAAGATGTCCTGGAAGCTGGCCCAGATGGACATGAACGACAAACTGAATTGCATCAAGGACCTCGGCCGCTTTGACGGCCCCGCCGCCCTGGCCGCCAAGGTCACTGCGGCTGGCGCCGACCCATATGCGGCGGCCTTGGCCCGATAACCTCCCGCACCTACGCGCCGCCTCACCGGACCTCGGCGGCCGCCCCCCGAATCGGGCCGACACCTCCACCCGATTCAACAAGAAAGGCTTGGAAGGATATCCTTCCAAGCCTTTCATGCGTCCGGCGCAAAATACCGCCGTCCGTTCAGGAGAAACCGTAATGATGTGGAAGCGCCCGGCTAGGGGGACCGGGCGCTTCCTTAACCTCGGGAGGAGGTCTGGTTCGCTAATCGTTGTATTCGTCGACCAGTTTCTTGAGCCGCGCGAAAACCGCGGGATCAAGCTTGAGATCGACGGGCAGCGGGTACTCGCGGCCGGTGTTTTCATATTTCGGCTGACCCATCCGGTGGTATTCGAGAATTTCGTATTCCACCTTGTCTCCGGGAAGGGTCTTGAGAAACTCGATGACCGCGGCGATGTCTTCCTCGGTGTCGTTGAAGCCCGGAATGACAGGGGTCCGCACGCGGATTTTCAGGGTCGGATAGTCCTCTCGAATGTGCCGGAGGTTCCGCAGGATGCGCTCGTTGGGCTGGGAGGTGAACGCCTTGTGTTTCTCGGAATTCATCGATTTGACGTCGAACATCAGCGTGTTGACGTACTGGAGCGCTTCCTTGAAATCTTCATAACGCGCCGCGCCGCAGGACTCGACAGCGGTGTTCAGGTGGCGGTTGCGCGCCTCGCGCAGCAGGGCCGTGGCGAATTCGGGCTGCTGGAACGGCTCGCCGCCGGACAAGGTCAGTCCGCCGCCGGAGCGCGCATAGAACATCTCGTCCTCTTCCACGCGCTTGAGCGCCTTGTCCACGGTCGTTTCTTCGCCGTAGGTAATCAGCGCCCCGGCCGGACAGGCCTCGGTGCAATGCAGGCAGCCGGTGCAGATGTCGCGATCGATGTCGATCTTGCCGTCCTCGCCTTCCGTGATGGCGCAGGCACCGCAGACCTCGGTGCAGCGGACGCATTTTTCAAGGCCCAGACACTTGTTCCGGTTGTAGGCGAGCTCCGGTTGCGGCAGCTGGGATTCGGGATTGCTGCACCACTTGCAGCGAAGGGGACACCCCTTGAGGAAGACGATGGTGCGGATACCGGGACCATCGTGAACCGAATACTTCTGGATGGAGAAAACGGTACCCGCAACTTTCTTGTCGAGAAGGGAGCTCATTTTTTATCCTTTTTGGCTTTGGCGGCTGGAAAGGTGACGAGGGCGGCCCGGTGGGCCGCCCTCTTCGTTTTTATCAAGGTAGGAGGCCTTGTTATGCTCGCTAGATGGTGTCGTGAGCGGTACGACGAATCAGGTCGTCCTGCAGGTCCTTGGACAGGTCGCAGAAGTAGGCGGAGTAACCGGCGATACGGACGATCAGGTTACGATACTTCTCCGGCTCCCGCTGGGCGGCCTTCAGGGTCTCGGCGTTGATTACGTTGAACTGGATGTGCCAGAGGCGCAGGTCGCAGAAGGTGCGGATGAAGTCCACGAGCTTCTTGGTGCCTTCGGGACCTTCGACGCACTTCGGAGTGAACTTGATGTTCACCAGACGCGCGGCGCGCTCACGATAGTTGAAGTTCTTGGTGGTGTAGTTGGACAGCATGACGGCGGTCGGGCCGTTCTTGTCCGCGCCGTGGGAGGCGGAGGAGCCGTCGGACAGCGGAGTCCAGGCCTGACGTCCGTTCGGAGTCGCGGAAACGACCTTGCCGAAGGGAACGTGGGAAGTGAACGGGACGTAGCGGACGTCGAGGTGCACGCCCAGCTCCTGCTGGTACTTGTTGGCGAAGTCCACGCAGATGTGGTCCAGTTCCCTGGCGATGGAGTCGGCGTAAGGATCGTTGTTGCCGAAGCACGGGACGTTCTGCAGCATGGCGCGGACGTCTTCCTTGCCCTCGAAGTTGTTGCGGCAGGCTTCCAGCACTTCTTCCATGGTCAGCTTCTTGTCCTCGAAGACCAGCTTCTTGATGGCGGACAGGGAGTCGACAACGGTACCGATGCCCATGAACTCGAAGTAACCGAGGTCGATGCCTTCCGGCACATGCGGCTGGTGCAGGTCGACGGCGTACTTCATGCACAGGTCGTGCATGGCGGAACCGAACGGAGTCGCAAAGTGGTTCTTGCGGTTGTTGATGACGTGGTACTGCTGGGTGAAGGCGGTCTTCAGGAAGTAGACCTGCTGCGCCTTGTAGGCGTCGAAGAACTGGTCCCAGGTCTTGAAGGTGGTCGGATCACCGCTCTCGAAGGTCAGCAGCTCTTCGCCGTACTTCTGCATCCGGCCGTTGTACATGGCCATTTCCAGAGCGGCGGCGAAGTTGATGTAGGCGTTGCCCGAAGTGTAGGTGTCGCGGTTCGGCATACGGATCTCGGCGCAGCCGGAGACGGCGTAGTCGAAGATTTCCTCGAACTTGGCACCCTTGGACAGGTGCAGCGGGATGACCTCTTCATCGTTGATCAGCTTCGGGAAACCGGAGCCTTCCTTGATGGTCTCGGCGATCTCGGCGAGGAAACGCTCGGGAGAACGGGCGTGAATACGGGCGGCGAGATCCGGGTAGTGATGCGGGAACTCGCGCTTGGACCGCAGGAAGAGGTACGACAGCTCGTTGGTGGCGTCGAGGCCTTCCCTGGTCTGGCCGCCGACGGTGACGGCTTCCCAGTGGGCGTAGCCTTCGTTGAAAGCGCCGCCTTGAGGGGAGATGTAGAGGTCGATGAACTGGGCCATGCCGACGTACATGCACTCGATCAGTTCAATGGCCTTGTTGTCGTCCAGGATACCGGCTTCCACGTCCTGCACATAGTAGGGGTAGAGGTACTGGTCCATACGGCCGTTGGAGATGATGGTGCCGGTCTTCTGCTCGATGCGGGAGAACATCTGGGTAATCCACTGGGACTGAACGGCCTCGTGGAAGTTGCGGGCCGGGAACTCGGGCACGCGACGGCAGTTGGCGGCCATGGTCTCCAGCTCGGCCTTGCGGGTCGGGTCGGACTCTTTGGCGGCCATCTTCTCGGCCAGGTCGGCGTGACGGTTGGCCCACAGGATGACGGCGTTGCAGACGCGGACGATGGCTTCGTAGAAAGGCTTCTTCTCGGCGTTGGCGATCGGGGACAGCGGATCAAGGGCGTCCAGCTTCTCCTGGGCCTCGTCACGGATGCCGCCGAAACCGCGCTTCAGAATCTTCTCGTAGTCGTGCACCCACTGCAGGGAGGAACGGAAGGAAGAGGTTTCGTTGACGATGAACCGGGACTGCAGGCCGTCGGGATCGTCGTAGGTCAGTCTGTGAATTTCTTCGGGCAGCGCGATGTTGAGGGCTTCGTGGTAGGTCTTGCCCTTCCAGAACGGAGCGATCTGCTCGACCACGATGCGGGCGTCCTTCTCGCTGATGGAGAACGGGGAGCCCTTGCGCTTGGGCAGCTCTTCGACGGCCATGTCGAGGAAGTCGCCGTCCAGCTCGGGGTACAGGATGCCGTAGCGGCCCTGGTAACCGGCGCGTCCGGCCAGCAACTGATCGTCATCGATGTAGACGGTGATATTCGCGGCGACGTGCTCCAAGGCCTTGGCCCAGCGGAGGATCAGCGGCTCGCCTTCGGTCTTCTCCATGGACTGGGTGAAGTACAGGGCGCGCTCGACGTCGATCTGTGGCTTCTGGTTTTCAATGCGGTCGAGAATCTTGAAGACACGGGCATGAGTCTTGCGATACTTGTCCTCCTTGCCCTCAATACGATCCTGCAGGCGTCGTTCTTGCGGGGTCATAACCTCGCAGCAGTTCACATTCAACATTGATCATACTCCTTAACATGTGTGTACTATGTGGGTGCCTTCGCAATGGGAAAGCTCTGTTGCAACCCTTCGCCATCGGGCGATGACTCTCTAATGGCAAACGGTGTGCCAAATTTCCCAAAACAGCCAAAAACATCTCAACATACTAAAATTACACACTTAATTTTAAATAACCCTTTTGGCCTCCCTAACGGCCCGCATTTAACCCCGCCAAGGCACGATGCACTTTTGCATCACACTAGCGCCCTCATAAAAAAAGTATTTTATTTCAATATGATGTAATTATGATGCAGAATTGCATCGCGATGCAATTCTGCACAACACCCTATCCGCGCAACAAAAAAAGAGCCGCCCCGGCAACGGGACGGCTCTCCAAACGGCAACCTTTCACTTCTTAAAACCACCCTAGCCGGGCATATCCTCGCTATCGATTCCGGCCTTCTTGAGCTTGCGGAAAATGGTGGTCCTGTTGACATTGAGCTTTTCGGCGGCGCGGGTGGTGGAGCCGTACCGCTCGATGGCGTGCTGGAGGTACTTGGCCTCGATCTCGGCCATGATCGTCTTGAGGTCCTTGCCCTCCGCGTGCTCGAAATCGAAACCGATCCGGCCCGGCTCGCCGTGCAGCGTGGACCCGTTGAGCATCCTGACCGGAAGATGGCGCAGTTCCACCCGCTCGTCGTGAGTGGTCACGGCGAGGCTATGCATGAGATTTTCCATTTCGCGGATGTTGCCGTCCCAGCGGTAATTCAGCATGGCCTCTTCGGCCTTGGCGGACAGTTTCAGGTTCCGCTTGTACTTGGCGTTGAACTGCTTCCGGAAAAAGTGAAGCATGGCGTGGATATCCTCGCCCCGCTCGCGCAACGGCGGTGTCCGCATGACCGCCACATGCAGCCGATAGAAAAGATCGCTGCGGAAGCGGCCCTGCCGGACCTCTTCCTCCAAATCCCTGTTGGTGGCGGCGATGATGCGCACGTCGATGGTCCGCGCCTTGGTGGCGCCGACGCGCTGTATTTCGCTGTTCTGTAGGACTCGAAGCAGCTTGCTCTGCATGGACAGCGGCAGTTCACCGATTTCGTCGAGGAACAGGGTTCCCTTGTCGGCCACCTCGAACATGCCGGGCTTACCGCGAGAATCCGCCCCGGAAAAGGCACCGGGAGCATAACCGAACAGTTCGGATTCAATGAGATTTTCCGGTATGGATGTGCAATCGACCTTGAAAAAAGGCTGTCCCTTGCGGGAGCTTTGCTCATGCACCTCATGCGCCAGGACGCCTTTGCCGACGCCGGTTTCGCCGAGAAGAAGGATGCTGGCGTCTGTCTTGGCCACCCGGCGGAGCTGCTCATACAGGTCCACCATGATCGGACTCATGGGCTGGAACAGGCTTTCGTTGTGCTGCTTGATCTCCTGCTTGTACTTATCGATAAGCTGCTTCTGGGCGACCACCTGCTCCTTGAGCTGGGAAATGAGCGCGATATCGCGGACAAAGGTGACGACCAGTTCCACATCCTCGTCGTAATCGAAGATGGGATGGGCCATGAGCACGACCTTGCGCCCCTTGCTGGTCATCTGCACGGCAGTGGCCGACTTTTTCGTCTGCACCACCTTGGAGTTCAGGGCAAGGTCAAAAACCCCGCTCTCAACCAGGTCCTTCACATACTTGCCGACGATATCCTCGGCCTTCAGCCCGGTCAGGTTCTCGTACATCTCGTTGACGGTCAGGGTCTCGCCTTTCCTGTCCGTGATGTACAACCCGTCGCGCATGGTATCGAACACCTGGCAAAGGTAGCTCGAAATCAGATATTTATTCTTGGGAGCGATGCGTCTAGACCGCTTCACAGGTTCGTTGGTCATTCCGTATCCTTTGTTGTCCCCTGCCCGACGGTTTCGTCAGATACAGGAGTAGACCACCGAAAGGCCGGCGGCCATTATCACCGCCAGCATAATACCGCGGTACACCGCCTGGGAAGCGAAACGTGACACCAAAATTCCCAGGCCGCCGCCAGCCAGTACGGCGGGCGCTCCAAGAGCGGAATAGCGCAGGGTCTCCATGGACTCAAGTCCCGCCGCGACCTGCCCGCCCAGTATGGTCACGCCTGAAAGAATGAAACAGACCCCCAGCAATCCCTTGGCCGTCCTCTGTTCCCAATCTCCCATTGAGACATACACCGCGAGCGGAGGCCCGTTGAAACTGAACAGCGCGCCCAGCATGGTCGAAAAAAAGCCCGCCACGGCTCCCCACCGGTCATACGCCCGCCCCCGCCCGACCACACGCCGGCGAAACAGCGAATCCAGGCCATAGGCGACGAGGAACACGCCCATGCCCAGCCGAAGCCATTCGTCGGGCATGGCCCGCATGACGGCGAGTCCGGCCGCGACCCCCGCGACGCCCCCCGCCAGCACGTAGGGCATGGCGCGCCAGGGGATATGACGCCGGTAGGCCCAGGCCATCTGCATATTGAGCATGACGATGATCGGCATGGCGCTGACCACCGCCGTTTCCATGGGCAAATATATTGTGATGACGGGCATCGCCACCATGGCCGCGCCGAATCCGGCGACATTGTTGACCACGCCCGCAGCAAACCAGGCCGCGCAAAAAACAGCTATTTCAGACATTGCGACGCTCGAAGCAAATTGCCTGCCATTCCGGACGGCGCGGGCGGCATCGAAGCCTTCGGTAATCGAACGCGATGGTATGGACCTTGCTTACCGGGGGTCTGCGCAACGGCGCACCCAACCATAAGGAGTTTTTGAAATGAAGGTTATCGATTTCAGGTTCAGGCCCAATACCCCCGAAGTAGTCAACGGCATAGCCAACAGCGCGATGTTCAAGGATCTGTGCGAAGCCACCAACTTCGACAAGCAGAAGCCCGAGCCGTTCGACAAGATCATCGAAGGACTGAACAAGAATAACGTCGTCAAGGCCGTCATCACGGGACGCGACTGCGAGACCACATACGCCTCCATGGCCAACGGCAACGGTTCCCTCCTGGAGTTCTGCACCAAGGCGCCGGACAAGTACGTGGGCTTCTGGGGCATTGACCCGCACAAGGGCATGGCCGCCATCCGCGACCTCCAGCAGGCCGTGACCGAGAACGAGACCATCTGCGGCGCGGCGATCGATCCGTACCTGGCCAAAATCTACGCCAACGACGCCAAATACTACCCCGTCTACGCCAAATGCTGTGAGCTGAATATCCCCATCATCATGACCACCGGCACCGCCAGCTTCGTTCCCGGCGCAGTGATCGACCACGTCGCCCCGCGCTACATCGACTTCGTCGCCCGCGATTTCCCGGAGCTGAAGATCATCATGAGCCACGGCGGCTACCCCTGGGTCAACGAATCCATCATCGTGGCTCAGCGCAACAAGAACGTGTATCTCGAATTTTCCGAGTACGAGCTGTGGCCCATGGCTTCCGCCTACGTCGAAGCGGCCAACAACCTCATCAGCGACAAGATCATGTTCGCCAGCGCCCACCCCTTCATCGACTACCGCGAACAGCTGGAAAAATACGCCGCCCTGCCCTTTGAGGACGACGTCCGCGAGAAAGTCATGTACGGCAACGCCGCGAAGCTCCTCGGCCTGTAATCACTTCGAACAACAGCCATTACAAGGCTGTTCGGACAGCCCTTCCCAATGCCTTGGCCGATCTTCGGCCAAGGCATTTTTCATGCAATCAACCCCAGACGTCTCCGCGCCGAAACGCCCCTCGTGACATTCGGAACGAATAATTTAGCCCAATTCCAGAAAAAATTCGCCAAAAACACCCTCTGCTTCAGCCCGGTTGCGATGCATAATTGCATCGCGTTGCTGTTTTGCATCAATCTAAAATTATCCATAAATACCAGCACAATAACAACACAAAGACCTCATTCCCTTGCCCCCAAATGCAGGTTTGCAACGTTTCCCGGATGTTGATAATCCTTCTGCTCTGCAAGGCGGACTTGTTCTTTCTTTCACGTTCTGAATTGGCTTCTCCCGGCGCTTTTCCGGGGTTTGGTCCGGCTTACGGGCATGTTTCCATCCTGGAAATCAAGCCCGATCAGGACAAATTTCACATTCCGGATTGTCACAAAAAGCTGGCACATCATTTGCTGAATTAGAGACAGGCAGTGGTTTTTTATAATCCTTTCAGCATCTTATCATATTGGGGGAATAGTGTTTAACACTAACACAATCAAACGGGGAATCGTCTTCGCCTGTCTCCTGCTCCTCGTATCCGGGTGTCAGCTGGGCAGGCACAGCGACTGCGACGTCATCAAAATCCGTCTGGCCCACCCCATGGCCCCGGGGAACAACGTCACGCTCGGTTACGAGAAATTTGCGGAACTGGTGAACAAAAAGTCCTGCGGCAAGATTGTTGTCGAGGTTTACGGCAGCAGTATGCTGGGCAGCGACCGCGTGGCCATGGAATCCGTACAGCGCGGCTCGCTTGAGATGGCTTCCAGCTCCTCTCCGAACATGGCCAACTTCTCACCGTATTTCATGATCTTCGACTTGCCCTACATTACGGACATCAAATACCAGCAGAAGATATACGACGCCCTGGACAACGGCTCCCTGGGCTCGTTCTTCGACAGGCTCGCCGAAGAAATCAACCTCAAGCCGATCATGTTCAGCGAATATGGCTACCGTAATTTCGTGACCACCGGCCAGCCCATTTCCTCGGTCGAAACCTTGAAGAAGCTCAAGGTGCGCGTCACGGCATCTCCGGTCGAGATCGAAGTCGCCAAGGCGCTCGGCATGAGCCCGACCCCCATCGCCTGGGGCGAAACCTACACCGCCATGCAACAGGGCACCGTCGACGCCGAAGGCAACACATTCTCGCTCCTGACCGACTCGAAGCACGACGAGGTCATCCGCTATGCCGTCGATTCCCGTCACAACTATTCCATGCATATTCTTATGGTGAACAAGGACTACTGGAAACAGCTCCCCGCGGAAGCCAAAAAGATCATCAAGGAAGCCGCCGACGAAGCGCTCATCTACCAGCGCTCCATCACAGCCGCCCTTGAGAAGAAGGCTGAGCAGAAGTTCATCGACGAGGGTATCAAGATCCACAAGCTCACCCCTGAAGAGCTGGCCGAATACAAGGCCAAAACCCGCCCTGTCTGGGATCTGTTCACCTCGAAGATTCCCGCCGAACTTTTCACCATGGTCCAGGAAATCCAGCAGTAGGCTGGTTCCTCGACAGACATAAGGAATATCCCCATGGAACACGTAATGCCGACATCTCACGTCACCGAGGAAGCGCGCAAAGGCGGATTTCTCGGATGGCTCGACGAAAATATCGAGAAGCCCTTTCTGTTCGCCGGGCTTCTGGCCATCATTCTGATAATCACTTTCCAGACCTTCTACCGCTACATCATCACCCAGTTCACCGACGGCGCAGGTTCCGCCGTCTGGACCGAAGAGCTCGCCCGGTTCATATTCATCTGGATATCCTACCTGGCTGCATCCATCGCCATCAAGAACCGTGAGAACATCCGCGTGGACTTCGTCTACGACAGGCTGCCCGTCAAATGGCAGCCCGCGTTCTGGATCGTCAACGATCTCTGCTATCTGGTCCTGGGAGTCGTGGTCCTGGTCATGGGCATCGACCTCGTCCGGTTCCAGATCCGCTTCCCGCAGATCGCCCCGGCGCTCCAGATTCCGTACTATCTCCCCTATATGATCCTGCCCATCGGCTTCGGGCTCATGAGCCTCAGGCTGGTGCAGGACATCTGGAAGGAAATCAAGAAGGCGGGCATCAAGTCCGGCATCGCCGCCGCAGGCATCACCGCGGTCATCTTCGCCCCGGTCCTGATCGGCATTGACCTGGCCTCCACCACCATTCTCTTCGGCTATTTCGCCATATTCCTGGTGGTCGGCGTGCCCATCGGCATCAGCCTCGGCCTGGCCTCGCTCGTCACCCTGATCGGCTCCGGCACCCTGCCCGTGGACTACATCGCGCAGGTCTCCTTTACCTCCATCGACTCCTTCCCCATCATGGCGATCCCGTTCTTCATCGCGGCGGGCGTCTTCATGGGCTCGGGCGGGCTGTCCACCCGGCTGTTGAACCTGGCCGACGAAATGCTCGGCTCGTTGCCGGGCGGCATGGCGCTTGCCACCATCGCGACCTGCATGTTCTTCGCGGCCATCTCCGGTTCCGGCCCCGCCACCGTGGCGGCCATCGGCTCCCTGACCATCCCGGCCATGATCGAACGCGGCTACGACAAGTTCTTCGCCTGCGCCATCGTCGCCGCTGCCGGAGCCATCGGCGTCATGATCCCGCCCTCCAACCCGTTCGTCATCTACGGCGTCGCCTCCCAGAGCTCCATCGGCAAGCTCTTCATCGCAGGCGTCATCCCCGGCGTCCTGACGGGCCTGGTCCTGATGGCCTTCAGCTACTGGTATTCCAAAAAGAAAGGCTGGATGGGCGAAGCCAAGGAACGTTCCCCCAAGTCCATCGCCAAGGCCTTCTGGGATGCGAAACTCGCTCTGATGGTTCCGGTCATCGTCCTCGGCGGCATCTACGGCGGCCTGATGACCCCCACCGAAGCCGCGGCCGTGGCCGCCTTCTACGGTCTCTTCGTCGGCCTGTTCGTCTACAAGGGACTGAACATGAGCAACATCGTCGACGCCTTCATGGAGGTCTGCTCCACTTCGGCGATCGTCATCATCCTCATGGCCATGGCCACCGTGTTCGGCTACGTCATGACCGTCGAGCAGGTGCCCGCCAAGATCGCATCCTTCATCCTCGGCGTCACCGAGAACAAGATTCTCATCCTGTTGCTCATCAACGTCCTGCTGCTGGTCATCGGAACCTTCATGGAGGCCCTTGCCGCCATCGTCATCCTGGTCCCGATCCTGTTGCCCATCGTCACCAAGGTCGGCGTTGATCCCGTCCACTTCGGCATCATCATGGTCGTCAACCTGGCCATCGGCTTCGCGACCCCGCCCGTCGGCGTCAACCTGTTCGTGGCCTCCAGCGTGGCCAAGGTGAAGCTGGAAGAGGTCTCCAGACAGATCTTCCCGATCCTCGGCCTGATGATCCTGGTCCTGCTCGCAGTGACCTACATCCCGGAACTCTCGCTGATGTTCATCGGCGACTGATCCCACCTCCCTTAACGACGAAAGCCCCTGAGCATCATATGCTCAGGGGCTTTTTACTTTCATGGCAATCTTCGAATCCGACACCTGCTGTTGCGGATATGGCGTCAACCCTCGGGACAACTCGCCGAAATCTGACCGCGAGCCGAGTTTCAACCAGGCTTGACACAAATCGGCCGATTCACGCGGGAGCCACCTTTTCCAATGCGGAAAAGGATTGCATTCAAAAAAGCCGGCAAGACAGCTCTCACCGAAACAGTTAAGCCCCGGAAACAAATCTTCCAGGGCTTTCATTTTCAATCAGTCTTTTTTCGTGCGGGATGGAGACCGGAGTATCCAAGACATGATGGGTATTGCAACACCTATGACGATGAGTGCCCCCCCAAATAGTCGAGGATACAGTATCGGGACATCGTGATGATACATCTCTCCATCGGACACGCCCGACACTCCCATGAAGACAAAAACAACAGCCATGAACATTTCCCACAACTTAAAACGTTTCAACGTCTCCCCCCACATCTTCAATTCCCTCTATCCTATTCCTAACACCACACCCGCCGCTCCGGCAGGGACTAGCCAAGGAGAAGCCGAATTAAAAACAAAAAAAAACAATTCTCACCCACAGTCACCTCGACCGAGCGTCACATGACAACCATAGTGACCCCGCAGCATTGACCGAATAATCGCAGAAATACCCAACCAAAGCTGATCCCCATTGTACCCGATGAGATGAGGAGAAAACCAATCTCAATGAGGGTGCCATAATTCCTCCCCCCCCGAGCAAACTGACCCCAAATCACGATCGTGAAGCCCCCCGCTACGCCACGACCGGCACGGGTGCCCCCCAGCGGAAGCGGCGGACATATAGCGGACATATTCCCGAAATCCGCCGCTCAGACATGAAAAAAGGGTCTCAAGTATTAACTTGAAACCCGAAACTTTCTTTGGAGCTGGAGGGGATTGAGCCCACGACTTCTTGAATGCCACTCATGCGCTCTCCCCCTTTTTCATATATCAGGACTCCCCATTGGGGGTAGCCAATTGAGAATGGGCAGAACTTCTACTAAAACATCTTGAAAATACCTATCTGAACCAGATCAGACCTGACGTCTAACTTATTGTTGAACACTCCGTTAAAGCCGCTGTTTGTAAATGATGGTGCTGCATCCAGGACACGCGGGAATTCATAATGTTGGTATCTTGCCCTGATCCCCCAACCCTCTTCCAGCATATATTCATAGCCGGCCCCCGCAGTCCATCCCAGGCTGAGTTGTTTCTTGTCAACCGAAGCAGTATTCCCGCCCATATTATCATCCTCAAAATGGAATTGGCACCTAAATTCAGACACCGCCGGTCCGGCGGAAAGATACACCAAAGACCTGCCGAATGCATAACCGAGGCGCAGCTTGAGGCTTGCCATCCAATCTGACGCAACTCGGGTACGGATGTCGAAAGATTGGAAGGGCACAGAATCGTAGTAGGTTGTTCCGGAATCATGCTTCTCGTCAAAGGGAGCATATGTGAAATCCCCTTCGACCCCCAGGACCCAATTCTCGACCTGATGGTTGACGCCCGCGAACACCGAAGCGGCAAGCGAACCTTCATTCATATCTTTCGACCCAATGGAATCCAATTGGGCCCGGTCTACGACATCAAAATAATTGCCATCGATGCCGAGCTCAGGGTCGGCCTGTCCATAAGCAAAACCTAAAGCGCCCCCCACGTAGAGGCCGTTCCATTGCACAGGGAGCGCCGAAGGCGCTGCGTCGCCCGCCAAGCCCAAAGTTGGCGCAATGAGAAAAGAACAAAGAAGAACAGACAAGACAGGGATACGCATGGCAAAAACTCCGACAAGCAAATGACAATTCCATCAGGCTATGGTTTCACAAGACAAAGCCACAAGCTCTTCTCTTTTTTTGAAGAGAACTATACCACAGGAAGCAAGTTTACCTCTTAGCCCATTTTACCACTCACATTAAATACAACTTCATCAGCCAGCCATTAGTCCACAACAATCAACAACGGCCCCATCTATCATTTATATATCCATTTGTATATCCCACAAAAAAAGGCTTTGTGGAGCTGGAGGACATTGAACCCACGACCTCTTGAATGCCATTTTTTGTTCGCACTCGATCCAATCATCACGCGAACTAATTAAACAGGACCTATTTCTCGACAAGCTTACTCGAAACTCATTCTCGTTATTATGCTGGGAACTAGGAATGTCGAAAATTTCGCATGGACAGGGAAAAAAAAGACATATGGCGGACACCATTGCTATTCAATTTACCCACGACACGCATTCTTGACAACATTGCGCAACACTTCACCTCCACCAAGTTGTTCCCCATTCGCACAAGGACATTGCATTTAGAGCATTGGCCGTGCCCGGCATTAAACGATATTCCATCGGCGATCATGGTTGCGAGGCACACAGCTGGGCCTACAGGTGGTCCGATGGCTTCTCTTCATGCCATGGGCCTAAACGGAGTTTCCTTCCCAACAAAGCCCCCCCGTTGCTTGAAGCCGACAAAAGCGATATAGGGTAGTTATTAATTCCGAACTCCGGAGGACATCATGCGGCGCATCCTGTTAATTCCTTTTACAGTGTTATGCATCATCGCAACCAATTCCGTGTACGCATGCGCGGAGGACTCCACCGCCAGCCGTGAATGGCAATTCGAGCTTACCCCCTACCTATGGTTCATCAACATTTCCGGAGACACGAGCGTAAGGGGGAATTCCGGGACCAGCGACATGGAATACAGCAAAATATCCGACATGCTCGAAGAGAGCTTCGCGGTCTACCACGAAGGCCACAACGGCGAATTCGGATACATCGTCGACGCGTCGTATATGCAGTTGAAGGGGGAGGAAGACACCGCTATCGGCTCTGTCGGATACAAATCCGAACAAACCGTGCTGGAAGTGCTGGGTTTCTACTCCCAACACGTACTCTCAGACTCGCGCATCGACTACCTGGCGGGGATACGGTACAATGACGCCAAGATCACCTTATCCAGAAACAACAGCTATTCCAGAGGGATTGATTGGGTCGACCCCGTTGTCGGGCTACGTTGGGTGACCCATATCAACGACAAAAGCAAGATAAGCATCCGAGGTGACATCGGCGGTTTTGGCTTGGGGTCTCAACACACATTGATGGGGGCCGTCACGTACGACTACAACCCCTGGAAGCATTTCGGATTCAAAGTCGGCGTCAAAGCCGTAAACACCTATTACACCCAAGAGAAGAACAGCTACAAGACGGATTCCACCACATGGGGACCGTTGGTCGGATTCAACATCCTTTGGTAGCCCTTTCCCCGCGACGTATGTCCAAAGATAGTGAAAAAATCTTGGGGCTGACATAGATTCCTTCGTATTCGAGAAAACCATGGCGTTAAAGAGATCGCGCGTATCAGGATACATTTCGGGACTCTTATAAAGTATTTTATAGCTGGCGCCTCGGCCAGGACGACCTGTCAAAGTCCTCGTGGCCGCAGGAGAATCCCTGTTTTTTTATACAGTAGTCCCGTGCGCTGTGCTTCTCAAATTGAACCAGCCTCTATTTTTGGCTGCGGTCAGCATATGTCTTTATATAAAGATCGTTCCCCCTTCATCGAACTTCATGCATGGAGGGCCGTTCCTTTGAATCGTTGAGTTCAGTCAAAACGGGCAGTTTCACCCGCCCATGTAAACGACGAAGACAATCGCCACGGAAAGCCCCTTGAGAGAATAACCGTTTCCTTCACCTTTGCGACAATGCCAGGAGGCTCCATGTCGGCTCGACGAATCGTCATCTTAGTATTCATGGTGGTCTTTGGCCTTCAAACCTTCATTGGGGGCTGCACAAACTATAATCGGCAGCGTGGCGTGGAGAATACATGGCGGAAAATCGATCTGTCCGAGATCGTGCCGGGGAAAACTTCTCAGATGGAGATCGCCAAAAAACTGGGCCCACCTTCCCAAATCATCAACCTCAATCATGGGACCGTCTTTTATTACCTCGCCGAGCAAACCAGGGGAGGCGGAGCAATATTTATTATTTTCAATACGTTGAATGAAAAGACAACCTACGACCGCGCTGTCTTCTTCTTTGATGAGAACGGGGTGCTTAGCGAGTATTCTCTGAGTCACGAGGCAATCGGGGATGACCAGAAGTAACCCTTCCGCGGCGATCTGCCGGGCAGTTCTGGCCCTCGTCGCAATCCTCAGCGGCTGCACCGTCATCCATTCGGAATCTCCCGACATCAGGGAGTTCGATACGGATCAACACTCTCAGGCGGAAATCCATTACAGTGCCGTGCTTTACGAACTGGGGCCGCCGACCAAGATGTCCCAATTGGGTGAGGGCATGGTCTGGCTTTATGAAGATGTCGATCTTATGGAAAAACAATTCGGACTTGGTTTCAGGGATTGGCCGCTCACGGTTTTCAAATTTAATCTCGGTTCCGGTGAAGGCTCCTATATGGGGCAGGTGATGGTCTTTGATGGAGATGGAAATCTGCTCAGCATCGGCAAGGTCCATAAAGACATATCTCTCGGTAGTGGTGCGGGTTTTCAATTCGTCTTCAAGGTATCCAGTCTGGTCAACCTATCCGACATGCGGGGGCTGGCTACGCAAAACGCCTGGGGGCAATCCATGCTGAAACCTATGCCTGCCAGCCTGAACAATGCACAGGATTTGGAAAGCGGGGAACATGGGGTCGAGCTTAAAACCACACCAGCCTTTTCGGGACAAAACACTCTGGCCGCTCCTTGAACAAATTTGAACGTAATCGAAACAGTGCGCATGAATTTCGGGACTGCACAGGTTGGCTCCCCCAGGCCATAAATACAATAGACGAAAACTTTGCGAACCCAATCAACCCGTTTTTTGTTCCTATCATATTGAAGCCTTCCCTCTGTTCTTACCGTGGCGCGCCGCAAAGTCCTTCGCCTCTTGATATGAAGTTCATTGGCTATGGTACGTTTTATTTAAAAGCTTTCTCAGCGGGAAAAAGCTCATGCCACCGGGCATCGAGGGGGGAGTTCTACAAAGATCGGAGCGCGCGTTGACGTGGGCCCCGACGCCCGAAAAGGGCGTTGTCCAACCAACCGGTATACTGGCGAACACGCCGCAAAAACAAAGGATACACCATGAAAAACAACGCACGATTTTTCACGGCCGTTCAAGTTCTGTGCGCTACGGCTATCCTGGCCCTCCTTTGCCTTTTTCCTGGGCCGACCAACGCAGATAACGGTTCCGACGCCATCGACTGGGAATACCAGCGGGCATACCAGCGCGGCATCGAAGTAATGAACTGGGCTATACCCGCCGTGAGCATTCTCAATCTCCGCCGGGCCTGTTTCGACCTGGGAGGCGACTTCAATACCGTATACTGGATATCGCAACCGCCGACGGCAAAGCAGGAAACCCTGACCGCCAACAACCAGACGCCCTATGCCTCGATCTTTCTGACCACAAAGGATGGGCCGGTGATCTTGGAGATTCCGCCCGCAACCAAAGAGGCCGCCATATTCGGCAGCGGGGTGGATGTCTGGCAGGAGCCAATTGTGGACATGGGACCTGCGGGTCTGGACCAGGGCAAAGGCGGCCGGTATCTGTTCCTGCCTCCCGGGTTCAAGGGGGAAATCCCCGAAGGCATGTTCCCCGTCAAAATGCACCTCTATGACATATTCATCGCCCTGCGGTGCATTCCGCTGGGCAAGGCCACCTTTTCCGATGCCGCCGAATACTCCAAACGGATCAACGCTTACCCTTTAAACGCCGTCCCAAATCCCCCAAAGGGCGAGTACATCGACATGGCGGGCAAACACCTGCCCACCCTCCCCACCTATGACATGAGCTTTTTCCGAACAGTGGCCGAACTCATGAACCACGAGCCTCTGCTGGAAAGGGACAAGGTGATGGGCGGGATGCTCGCTTCCATAGGCATTGAAAAGGACAAGCCGTTCACCCCCGACGGGACAGTAAAAAAGGCGCTGGAACAAGCCGCGAAGGACGGCTTCGACTACCTGGAATATATGTTCGAAACCACCGGATACTCCACCCAACTTTACTGGAAGGACAGGCAGTGGCTCGGCGTACGAGAACCCTCGAAAGAAGGTTTCGTCTTTGCGGAAGGCGACATCCTGCTTCTGGACCAGCGGGCGGCCATTTTCCATTGGGTGACTTATGTTCCCCGCCGTCTGGGCAAGGCCAGCGCCTACCTGATGACCATGCGCGACGATCAGGGAGCGCTGTTGTCCGCAAAAGGCAACTACCGGCTGACGGTCCCGGCCGATGTCCCGGCCAAGGATTTCTGGTCCGTCATCGCCTACAGCAAAAAAACCAAATCCTTCATCTACAACGATGAGGAACAAGTCGGATTGTCCTCTTATGACAAGAAATCCATGCACTTGAATGACGACGGCAGCGTGGACATCTACTTCGGGAAAACCCCTCCCAAGGGGTTGGAGGCCAACTGGATTCCGACCGCAGGCGAAGATTTTTTCCTGTTATTTAGATTTTATGGCCCGGAAGAACGATACTTTGACAAAAGTTTCAAACTCCCGGACGTCCAGAAGATGAGGTAGACTTGTCGGCCAAAAAGGCGACAAGGGCTATGCCTGCGAACATACTGACATTGAAACTTATATTATGAGGCAATGAAAATGAGAGTGTATTCGTTAGCAGCTCTTTTACTGGCTCTTTGCTCGTTATGCGGATGCCTTGCAAAACAGGCTCAACAGGGAATGAAGATGACGACGGAACTGCCCGAATCAATTGTCATTCCGGACAGGTTGCCTACGAGTATCGGAACGCTTCGATTCTTCGACGGCTACCCGACCGCCAAGACCGTGGAAAAGGCGTACGACTTTCTCGATCTTCAACGCGGCGTGGACGTCTTCCTGGATGAAATGTCGGCGGGGTCCATGGTGGCCATACGCGCCGGGCTCCGGGAATTGGGTGTACGCAAAGTCAACCAGGTGGCCATTTTCCAGGACCTGATGGACTCCAAGTCGCTCTGGCTCACAGCCAACACGGAAACGGTATACGCAATTTCCTTCCTGGATTTGAAAAACGGTCCCGTTGTCATCGAATCTCCGCCCAAGATTCTTGGCATTCTCGACGACATGTGGATGCGGTATGTCGGTGACATCGGCAATGCCGGTCCAGACAAGGGCCGAGGGGGCAAGTTCCTTGTCCTGCCTCCCGGATATGATGGCAAAAAACCGCAAGGCTACCATGTGTTCGAGTCCAGAACCTATGGCGTCTGTTTGATAGTCCGCGGCTTTCTGGTAAACGGCGAAACCGGACCGACTGTCGCCAGCCTGAAAAAGCAGCTCAAGGTCTATCCACTGAGTGAGTCCGCCAACCCTCCGGCAATGGAATTCCTGGAAATATCGGGGGCATCCCACAACACCATCCATGCCAACAACTTCAAGTTTTTCGAAGAAATTAACGAAGTCATCCAGGAAGAACCCATTGACGCGATCTCACCGGAAGCGCGCGGAAGGCTTGCCCTGTTGGGAATTGTCAAAGGTCAGCCGTTCAATCCCGATGATCGGATGCGCAAGATATTGAACGAAGGGGCGCAGCTCGGCGCAACCATAGCTCGATCCATAATCTTCGCCGCCAGAGACGAATCCACCTGGGTCTACCCTGGTGATCCGACCTGGTTCAATCCGTTTGCCATAGGCAACCACGAATTCATGACCAAGGGCGAAGGACTCAATCGCGATGCCCGCTCCATGTTCATGTATGGGGCAATAGGCATCACTCCGGCCATGGCTGTGGCCATGCCCGGCATCGGTTCACAGTATGCAGCAGCCTGTCGCGATGCCGATGGCAAATATCTGGACGGGTCAAAAACGTACAAGCTCACTCTGCCGACCGGTATCCCTGCCAAGGACTTCTGGTCGATCGTTGTCTATGATCCGCAAACAAGATCCATGTTGCAGACGGATCAGCGCTACCCGAGCCTCAATAGCCTACAGGGAAATGTCGCTGCCAACGCCGACGGCTCTGTAGACGTCTATTTCGGGCCAACCGCGCCAAAGGGCAAGGAAAACAACTGGATTCAGACCGCCCCAGGCAAGGGTTTTTTCCTCATCCTGAGGCTGTACGCCCCCCTGAAACCCTGGTTTGATCAAACGTGGCGGCTTGGACAGATCGAACAATATAAGGGACAATAATCAGTAAGGACCATTAACAGAAGAAATGTGGGACCACGGAGTAACGTTTTAAGGTGAACAGTTTATCGAAAGACTAAGCCGAACACCTCTCAATATCCCACCGATTTAATTTGTATATTCTGTCTACCCCATAAATAAAGGCTTGGAAGGGAAACCTTCCAAGCCTTTAAAATTCTTGGTGGAGCTGAAGGGAATTGAACCCACGACCGCTTGAATGCCATAGCGATCTTGCAATAAGGAATGAGGACTGTTGAAATCATTGGGAGAATCCATCGGGCAGGTCCTCAAGAAAATATTCATCAAGATGTTGGAGAAGGTCACCCCGCACTCCCACAGCAGGGCTGCCTATTTCTAAAACAGGACTTATTCCTCCGCGAAGCCCATTCGGAACTTTTTATGATATGCTGTGCGGAAGGCGAGAAATGCCGCCGAGTTCGCATGGCGTCAAAAAACGCGGACACATGGAAGTTATCCCCTCAAGGCCCGCCTAATGGGCCAACCATTTGCGGCACCAATGCAGATAACCCACCACAGAGAATGCGCGACTCCGCGTGTCCCACTTTCGACAATGCATTCTTTCCCCGGCCCCCTTTTCAAAGGCTTCGATACGGGATATATCAACGGCCACTGTAGGTTAGAGCGCATGGCCTCGTCTGATTGTTTCCTACATCGCTTCCGACTACTGACGGCAACTTCTGGACTGATTCCCACTGCGGATATTGAGGAAGAAAAATGACCCCCCTCGATAGAATGGGCTTGGACTTCAGACAATTCGTCCATCTCATCGACAATTTACACGACGAAATACTCATCTACGACAACAAGTACCGGCTCCTTTACGTCAACAAGGCATGTGAACGCCATTACGGGTTCACGCAGGAGGAAATGCTCGGGCTCTCGTACTGGGACATGGTAAAAAAATACCGGGGCTGGGACAATTCCGTACTTCCGGTTGTCTACGAGCACAAACGGCCCGTCAAACAAAAACAAAAGACCTATCTCGGCTACGACGTCCTGACCATCGCGGTCCCTGTTCTGGATAAACAGGGCGAAGTGGAATACGTGCTGCTCAACATCCGCGACGACTGCAATGAATCCCAAATTGCCTGGAGAGACGGACTGGTGGACAAGCAGCAGGACAAGCTCGACGAACAGCCTGACGACCTCATCTATCACAGTTCCGCCATGGCCTGGATAGTGAAGGCCGCCCGTAAAGTGGCGGACCTCAGCGCCCCCTGCCTGCTGCTGGGGGAGTCCGGATGCGGCAAAAGCCTGCTGGCCAAATTCATCCACTCCAAAGGGTGCCGTGCCGACAAGCCGTTTGTCGTGGTCAATTGCGCGGCCATCCCCCGGGAATTGTTCGAATCTGAGCTCTTCGGCCACGTCAAGGGCGCGTTCTCCGGCGCGACTCACGCCCGAGGCGGCCTTTTCGCCAAAGCCGAGGGCGGTACGCTGTTCCTGGATGAAATATCCGAACTGCCGCCCGCCATGCAGGCCAAATTACTGCATGTCGTTCAAGAAATGGAATACCGCCCCGTGGGCAGCTCGCAAACAATTAGCGCCGACGTGCGCCTTCTCGCCGCCTCCAACAAAAACCTGGAACGCATGGTCCAAAGCCGCGCATTCCGTCAGGACCTGTATTTTCGGCTTAACGTATTCGACATCACCATCCCTCCGCTTCGCGAACGCGACAAAGACATCCTGCCGCTCCTCTATCACTTTTTGCATTACTTCGGAGTCAAATACGGCCGGACCAAAACTCTTACCCCGGAAGCCCAATCATTTCTGCTTCAGTACTCATGGCCGGGCAACGTCCGAGAATTAGCCCATCTCGTGGAGCGCATGGTTGTAACGGTCGAAGGCGAAACGCTCACCTTGGATCACCTTCCCACCTCGGTGTATCAAACTCCCATCCACACCCCCCTGCCCAGTCATGCCGACTCCCTGGACGATGCCCTGCAAAAAACGGAGCGTGAATTGATCCGAAAAGCGCGCCAGACGTACGGCAGTACACGCAACGTAGCCGGCGCGCTGGGGATAAGTCAGTCGCGGGCCAGTCGGCTCATCCGAAAATATTGCCCACCCACTGAGTCATAAGCGGCTCACGAGTCAATCCAGACTCACTGCATTTTACCCGCTCGTTGCGCGGTTTTTTCATTATTCCGAGTCAAAGATGACTCGATTTTGCATTTCAGAAAAGAAAGCACAGCTCTTGGTTGATCGATCAATCAATTGTTTTTATTACATTTTTTCGAAAAAAGGATGGAACTCTTTTTTGGCACGCCTCTTGCCCATACGAAATGTCCGCATTGGTACCACCGGACACGAAGTTGTTGGAATTGGCTTAGGGAATGGAAACCGTAACTTCAAGCGTATCGACGGCCGTGGCCGCTTAGGCCGGGGGTCATGGTCCCGGTGCGCAATGTGGAGGCTGTATGCTCGAAAATCGTGCCGTTCGTGGTTCCGTGTTTGCATTGTTGACGACCATTATATGGTCCGGAAACTTTGTGGTGGCCAGGATGGCCGTGGGCAAGATCTCGCCCATGAGCCTCGGTGCCGCCCGCTGGCTGGTGGCTCTGTGCGCGCTGTCCTGTTTCGCCCTTCCAAAATTGAAGCGCGAATGGCCTGTGGCAAAAAAATTCATGCCCCAAATTCTGGTGGCCGGGCTTACGGCCGTCACCTTATACAACCCGCTGTGTTATCTCGGCGCTGCGACCACTTCAGCCATAAATCTGGCTCTGATCTCCGTAACAACCCCCATCTTCATCGTCATCATCTGTTCTCTGCTCGGTGAAAAACAGTCCACCAACACTTGGATTGGCTGTACCATCGCCCTGCTCGGCTCCATCTACCTGGTGGCCGACGGACAGCTCAGCCGGCTGGTGGGACTCCAATTCGCCTTTGGCGACATCCTCATGCTCGGCGCGGCCATCGGCTTTGCCGTGTACAGCATCGTGCTGCGGAAAATTCCCGCCGGACTTTCCCAGAGCACCATCTTGACGTTAATGGTCTTTTTCGGCCTGATCATGCTCATCCCCTTCCTCATCTGGGAATGGTCCCAGCCCTCGGCACACATCGAATTCAGCGGCACGGTGATCTTCAGCATCCTCTACACCGGCATCGGCAATTCCCTGATCGCCTGGTGGCTATGGAATCTGGCTTTGGAGAATGCGGGAGCCGCCCGTGCGGGCATGATCTACTATGCCTTGCCCCTGCTCAGCGGCATCTTCGGCTACCTGTTCATCGGCGAAACCATGGGCATGGTCCATCTGGTCAGCGGCATTCTGATCGTCGGCGGCATCATCTGGAGTTCACGAAAGCCAAAAGTCGAAGCGGCTTCAGTCGAAGCAGCACAATAGCCGACACCCCAACCGTCAACTAACCGATCTCGCTTGTTTATTTCAGCAGCGTTGCTGCCGAACAGGTGAAGTACGCCCAAATTCCGGTGCCAAACCCCGCCCGATCCGGGCGGCAAAGTGAAACCAAGGAAACCGATCATGAAACAGAAAGATATGAAGCGAATCAGCCTCCATGTGAACGGGGAAACCCACGAATTGCAGGTGGAATCACATCTCGTCCTCTCCAAGGTGCTGCGCAACCAACTCGGCCTGACCGGGGCCAAGGAAGCGTGCGGCGAAGGCGCATGCGGCGCCTGTACCGTGCTCATCGACGGGATAGCGACGCCTTCGTGCATGGTCCTGGCCGTGGAGCAGGAAGGCAAGGAAATCGAAACCATCGAAGGGTTGTCCAAAAATGGAAAGCTGCACCCCATCCAGGAGGCCTGGCTGGAGGAATATGGAGCCCAATGCGGCTTTTGTTCTCCCGGGATGATTATGTCCACCAAGGGACTGCTGCTCAAGAACCCGGACCCCTCCGAAGAAGAAATCAAAGAGGCATTGGGCGGCAACATCTGCATTTGCAGCAACTACGAGCACATCATCAATGCGGTAAAAAGCGCTGCCAAAAAGATGAGCGAGGAACGAAGCAATGGCTGATACGAAAGCGGTAGGTTCCAATGTACGGCAAAAGGACGGCAACCCCCGCGTTACTGGAGAGGCGAAATATTACGGCGACTTCCAGTTCCGGGGTATGCTTGAAGCCCGGATTCTGCGTAGCCCGCATCCCGCGGCGGACATCCTGAGAATTGACACCAGCGAGGCCGAGGCCATGGAAGGCGTTCATCTGGTCATGACCTCCGACAACTTCCCCACGGCCTTTCGCAAATCGGTCTATTATGTGGGCGACCTGGTGGCCGCAGTCATCGCGACAGACGAAACCGTGGCCGAGGAGGCCATGAACGCCATCAAGGTCGAATACAAGACTAAGCCCTTTGTCATGGATCTGGTGGAAGCCATGGATCCCGAATCGCCCCAGGTGTTCGAAGGAGAACCCAACAGCCACGACTGGGAGTACCACGCCTATTTGAGTGATCGCGATCCGGAAACCGGCCTGTACAAGACCAGTACTCCGGCGGAATACAACGGCTTCGGCGACGTGGAGCAGGGCTTTGCCGAAGCGGATGTCATTGTGGAACAAAAGGGTTTCCGCTACGCCTACTGCAAGTCGCCCACCATGGAGCCCCGGGGCTGCACGGCCCGGTTTGACGGCGTGAAGCTGCATGTCCACACCCACTCCCAGGGGTTGCATGACGAAAAATATCGCCTGGCCGAGGCACTGGGCATCGGTTCGCACAATGTCAATCTGGTTTCGCCGTTTACCGGTTCCAGCTTTGGCGGAAAGAACGCCACGGTACTGGACCCCAACCTGCCCTCCCATTACCTGCTTATCGCCAGCTTGGCCTGCCTGCATTTGAAAAAACCGGTCCACTGCGGCTATTCCCGCGAGGAAGAGATGCTCTGCGGCTGGTCCCGCGGCAGTCTGAACGACGTCAAAATAGGCTTCAAAAAAGACGGTACCCTGACTTCGATGGACTTTCAGCATTGGCAGGAAGTTGGCGCCAGCGGCGACAAGTATCCGGCAAAAAACGCCATGCTGGCCACAGGAGCCGTCCTCTACTCGCATAATTGCAAACACATGCGTGGCCAGATTCATTACGTGTACACCAACCGCTACACCGCCGTGGGCTGGCAGGGATACGGCGCGCCCGAGGGTATTTTCCCGGTGGAGGTCACCATGGACATGGCGGCCGAAAAATTGGGCATGGACCCCATTGCCCTGCGCAAGATGAACTGCATGCGCACGGGCGATATTGACGCCGGATGGGACCCGCTGAGCTACAAATCGGCCATCATCTCCTCGTCGGGCATTCATGAATGCCTGGACGCGGGAGCAAAGCACCTGGACTGGGCCAATCAATGGCAGCATCCAAACGAAAAGACCGGACGTGTTCGCCACGGAATAGGTGTGGCCATCTTCGCCATGGGCGCGGGACGCCCCGGCCCCGGCAATTCGAGCGAAGCCATGGTCAAGATATTCCCCGACGGCTCCGCCGCCTTGGTCTGCGCCGTGGCCGACATCGGGCAAGGCCAGCACACCGTGCAATGCCAGATCGTGGCCGAAGTGCTGGGCATCCCGTACGAAAAGGTGGGACTTGTCTGCGCGGACACCGATTCCACGCCGTTTGCCACGCTGGTCTCCAACAGTTGCGGCACCTGGCTTCAGGGATGGGCCACATACGAGGCCGCCATGGACGCCAAGAACCAACTGCTTCGATTGGCCTCCCAAAAACTCGGTATGCCTCCCCAGGCTCTGAGCATGGGAAAGGAAGGGGTCTATGTGACCGCCGCCCCGGACAAGGGCGTAACCGTCAAAGAAATATTCGGCCCCATCGGCCATTACGGCGGCCGTCACGAGATCATCGGCTCCTACGTCAACGATTCACCCCACCCGAATTGCCTCAGGAACGGTAACAAGGACGAACTGTATATCCCCAAGGAAAAAGGCGCTCAGTTCATCTCCCTGGACGTGGACACCGAGACCGGCATGGTCTCCGACGTTCGTGTGACCATGGTCCAAAACGTGGGGCGCGCCCTGCACCCGAAAATCGTT
Organism: Desulfovibrio sp. Fe33; assembly: GCF_028532725.1. NCBI lineage: Bacteria > Pseudomonadati > Thermodesulfobacteriota > Desulfovibrionia > Desulfovibrionales > Desulfovibrionaceae > Desulfovibrio > Desulfovibrio sp. Fe33. The sequence continues at coordinate 448,261 of NZ_JAQKGU010000002.1, read as the reverse complement.
GAAGGCCAGTTGCTCACCGCCCGCCACGGCGTGGAGCATGCGGTGCTCGGCTGTGAATGCATCTCGGACAAACGCACCGGCAGGCTCCTGGTGCCCAACTTCGTGGAATACAAGCCGTGCACGGCCATGGACTGCACCATCGAGCCGATGGTCCTGGAAATCCCCGGCGATCCGACGCACCCCTTCGGGGCCACAGCCTGCGGCGAAGGTGCCGCCTGTCCGTCATTGGCCGCGTTCTCCAACGCCATCTACAACGCCATCGGCGTCCGGCTCACCGAGACGCCCTTCACCCCGGCAAGAATCCTCTCCGGGCTCGGCAAGATCAAATCCGGAAAAGGGGGCAAGTAAATGAAACGGTTCAAGCACCTGGAAGCCACGAGCGTCGACGAAGCCGCCGCAGCCCTGCAACAGTATGATTCCGCCCACGTCATCGGGGGCGGCAGCGATCTCATGGGGTGTCTCAAGGACAACCTGTGGATGGAAAGCCCCGAGGCGATCATCAACCTGAAAACCATCCCCGGTCTGGACGGTATCCGGCAGGACGAAGACGGCCTGCATTTGGGTGCGCTGGTCACTCTGACCCGTATCGCCGAGTCGGATGTCGTGCGAAACACCTGGCCGGGCCTGGCCGAGGCCGCACGCAAAACGGGATCTCCCCTGTTGCGCAACATCGGCACCATAGCCGGCAACATCTGCCAGCAGAACCGTTGCTGGTACTACCGCTATCCCGATAAGCTGGGCGGACGCATCGACTGCGTGCGCAAGGGCGGCAAGCGCTGTCTGGCCGTGCCCGGCGACCATCGGTACCACTCCATCTTCGGCGCGGTAAAAAAATGCATTGCCGTAAATCCCAGCGACACGGCTCCCGCCCTGGTGGCGCTCGACGCCCTGGTGGAAACCAACAAGCGCACCATCCCCATCGACGAGTTCTTCTCCGCCGAGAGGGGTGCCGTCTCCACTGTCCTGGAACATGAGGAGATCGTCACCGGCATCTCCGTCCCGCATCCCGGGGCGGCGGGGCGCAGCGCGTTCCGCAAGATAGCCCTCCGCCAATCCATCGACTTCGCCCTGGTCAACTGCGCCGCGGCCCTGACTCTGGATAACGGCAAGATTGCAACCGTTCGCATCTGCCTCAACGGCGTCCACAACAATCCCTACCGCTGCATCGAGGCCGAGGAGTATCTGGCAGGCCAGCCGTTGACCCGGGAATCCGCGACGCAGGCGGGAGAATTGGCCCTGGCCAAGGCCAAACCGCTGCTGTTCAACACCTACAAGGTACCCATGGCCAAGGCCGTCGTGGCCGATACGCTCATGGATTGTCTGAAACAGGCATAACCGGCAGGCACACGTCATGAAACAGATCATTGCCAAGGTTTCCGGCGTGCTGCTCGCTGCGGGAAAGTCAACCCGGATGGGCAGGGACAAACGGTTCCTGCCCTTCCGGGGCCTCCCCCTGCTTCAGCATGCGGTCAACGCGGCCCTTGGTTCGCGGCTGCATGAAGTGATTGTCGTGTTGGATGAAGCTCCGGCCCGGCTGCCGAAGCTGGATTTGTCGGGCTGCCGCGTGGTAGTGGACCCGGCGGCGTGCCTGGGGCAGGCCGAAGCGCTCAAAAGCGGGCTGCAAGCTCTCGACGGCGCGGACGGTTGTATGGAGCTCATGGCGGATCAGCCATTGCTGACGCCCGCCACCATCGACCATTTGATCTGGGCATTTTCTCAACACCCGGATTTTTGGATCGTACCGACGATCGAAGACATGCAAGGCCATCCGATTACGGTTCCGGCGGCCTGGTTCCCCCGGCTGAGAGAACTGGGGGGCGACACGCCCGCGCGCGCACTCATCGCCTCGCGCGGGCTCGCCCTGCGCTTGTTGAAAGTGGACCATCCGGGGCCGTTCATCGACATCGACACAGCAACCCAATATAGCCTGCTCCTCCGCCGCCACGAAGCCGCGCAGGGCTTGCAAGCGACATAACCGGAGTACGAAACATCGGATCGGTTTTTCGTCCGTTGGCGGAGCGCCACCAACCTGAACGGGCTGATACACCTCCTTAAACGCCCACCCATCGGCAGCAAAGGCTGTGTGCTCCGCCCAGGTCGACCGGCCCTGATACACCAACGCAGGTCAGGCACCACCCGCCCCGGCAGACACCGGGGCGGGCCCCCCGGGGAAAAACCGGAACCGCCTGCCGAAGAAACAGGCAAAGAGGATTGGACAATGTCTCGCAATAAGCCAACCAACGCAACGCACGCCGCGCACGCATATGTGTCCGGGGGCATTCGCACCGCGTGTTTCGGCGGCACTCTCGCCATAGTGCTCGCCATCTGTATCCCGCTCATCCTGTACCCGGCCGAAGGCGAGCGGATCATCAACCGACTCTTTACCCTCATCACCCGTGACATGGACTGGCTCTACCTGCTGGCGGGCCTCGGCTCCCTGGTGCTGATCCTGTGGTTTGCCTTCGGCCCGCTGAGCGGCAAACGTCTGGGCGATACCGTGGAATACTCCACCTTTTCCTGGATCGGCATGCTGATCTGCGCAGGAGTCGGCGCCGGCATCATGTTCGGCGGAGCCATCGACTGGGCCTACTACCTGGGCTACCCCCTCGGCGGGGAGCCCGCGGGATCCCCCAAGGCAATGAAATTGAGCTGCGCCTACGGCCTATTCCATTGGGGACCCATCTGCTGGGCCATCTACGCCACCCTGGCCGTGCCCATCGGCTACAGTTTCTATGTCAAGAAAGTGCCTATTCTAAATATCTCCCAGGCGTGCAGCGGCCTGCTGGGTGACCGGGTCCACTCCTGGCCGGGCAAGGTCATCGACATCCTGTTCATGGTCGGGCTGGTAGCCGGGTCAGCCACTGCGCTGGGGTTGGGCATCCCCATCGTGGCTGCGGGCGTGGCGTCGTGCTTCGGCCTGAACCACGGTTTCGGCCTGGAAATGGTCATTCTCGCGCTGGTCACGCTGCTGTTCTCAATCACTTCGTCCTTGGGCCTCAAGAAAGGGATGCACCGGCTCTCCGACTTCAATGTCTATGTCGCTTTGGGGCTGCTGCTTTACGTCTTTTTCGTCGGGCCCACCCTGTTCCTGACCAAAACCTCGCTGAATGCCGTGGGGCTGCTGGCCACGCATTTCGTGCGCATGGCCACAGCTACCGATCCCCTAGGCGGATCGAGCTTCACCCAGGACTGGACCGTCTTCTACTACGCCTGGTTCGTAGCGTACGCCCCATTCATGAGCTTGTTTATCGCCAAAATTTCCCGGGGGCGCACCGTGCGCCAGGTAGTGCTCGGCCCCGTAATCCTGGCTTCGTTGGGATGCGGTTTGTTCTACATGGTGTTCGGCAACTTCGGGCTGCACTTGCAAATCACGAAGCAACTCGACGTGGCGGCCCTGGTCAACAGCGTAAAGGGAGCCACCGCCATAATGGCCGTAGCCGACTTCATCCCGTTTCCCGCCGCATTCAAACTGATATTCTCCCTGGTCACGGCCATTTCCATGGCCACCACCTTCGACGCGGTGTCCTTCGCACTGGCCGCCACCACCACCGCCACTCTCACGCCCGAAGACGAGCCAACCCGCTGGAACCGCCTCTTCTGGGCGATCTGCCTGGCCCTGGTTCCGCTGGGCATCCTGCTTATCGACGGCCCTCTCTCGGTGCTGCAAACCGCATCCATCGTGGTCGGCCTGCCCGTACTCATCGTACTCTGGCTCGGTGTGGCTGCCTTTTTCAACGAATATCACCGCACGGGCTGGGCACCGGCGCCGATCGACGCATCTTGCGCCCCGTGGACAACAAAAGAAAAGGAGAACGGCCATGAAAGTCATTGACGTTGAAGATGCCGTCGGCACGGTGCTGTGCCACGACATCACTCGTATCGTGCCTGGGCAAAGCAAAGGGCCGGGATTTCGCCGAGGCCACGTGGTCCGGCAGGAGGACATCGCCGAGCTGCGCAAAATCGGCAAGGAGCATCTCTACGTATTCGATCTCGCCGACGGCTACGTGCATGAGGACGATGCAGCCCGGAGAATAGCTTCAGCCGCCGCCGGTTCCGGTCTGAAGCTGAGCGATCCGGAGGAGGGCAAAACCACCTTCACCGCCGCCGTGGACGGGGTGGTGGAAATCAACGCCGAACGGCTGCTCGCGCTCAATTGCCTGGGCGACATTCTCTTCGCCACGGTCCACGGCAATCAGTTTACGGCACGAGGGCGAAAGTTGGCCGGGGTCCGGGTCCTGCCTCTGGTGGTACCCGAAGCTTTGATCCAGAAAGCCGAGCATCTGCTTGAAGAATCCGGTCCGATCATCCGGGTTCGGCCGCTCAAACCGACACGTGTGGGCATCGTGGTCACGGGCAGTGAAGTTTACAACGGCCTTATCGAGGATCAGTTCGGCCCGGTAGTCCGCGACAAATTCAGAAGTTACGGCAGCACCATAATCGGCAAGCGGCTTGTTTCAGACGACCAGGCCATGACAGCCAAAGCCATTCTGGATTTCCTCGATGACGGAGCAGAGCTCATCGTGGTCACGGGCGGCATGTCCGTTGACCCCGACGACCGCACACCCGCCGCCATTCGGGCCGCCGGGGCCGAGGTGGTGACCTACGGCGCCCCCATCTTCCCGGGAGCCATGTTCATGCTGGCGCGCATGGGCGACGTGCCCGTGTTGGGTCTTCCCGGTTGCGTCATGTACTACCGTGCCAGCATCTTCGACATCGTCGTCCCGCGCCTGCTTTGCGGCATGGACGTAACCCGCGACGACGTCCTTTCCTTGGGCTACGGGGGCTTCTGCGAGGGATGCAAAACCTGTCGCTACCCAGCCTGCGGTTTCGGCAAATGACCTGCTTCCCCAAATACAGACCACTCAAAATGAGACAATCCCCGTATCGGTTTGCGTAACCGGCTAGATGTGAAGTTCCAAAAGACTGTTCACTCGTCCTAGATTTGCATAAGTTGAGATTACCAAGTCACAACCAGCAAACGTCAAACTAGTGAACATGCATCAAAATGCCAAACTGACTCCTCTTGGTCGAGCGGAAGTCAAACCGATTGTCATCATACGGGACTACAAGTGAAAAGGCATGGCGCACATCATACCGTTCGTTAAGAACGGCTGAGACGGTACTTCCACTCTTTGACACATCCAGCTCGGAGGAGAAGATCGGGGGTAGAAATCATCGGAATTAAACCAGACAGCGAAATCGTTGGTCTGAGAGACCCAGTATGCACCAGCAGCTGCTAAAATTATTGGGGCTGACATAGATATCTCTCCGTATTAGGGGAAACCATGAGGTTAAAGAGATCGCGTTTATCAGGGCGCACTTCTGGTCGGATCATTGAGCATTACGTGGCAGGTACCCCAGCCCGAACCGCCAGTGAGTTGGTCGACGTTAACCGCAACACCGCTATAAGTTTTTACCCTAGGTTACGGAATATTATAGCAGAGCAAATGCCCCCAGTGGATATATTTTCCGGTGAAGTCGAAGTGGATGAAAGCTATTCTAGAGAGTACAGGCGCGGCATTCGTGGCCGAGGTGCTACGGGTAAGGTCGCCGTATTTGGCATCCTCAAGCGCAACGGAAGAGTCTACGCGCAGATTTTGCCCAACATGAAATCAAAGACCTTGAAGGAAATCATCGACTCCCAAGTGCATCCAGATAGCGTTGTGTATACGGATGGGTTGTCGTCTTTTAAAGTACTCAATCTGTCTGAATTTAAACACTATCGAATCAATCACTTGAAGAAGTATGCCGATTGTCACAACCACATCAATGGCATTGAGAATTTTTGAAATCAAGCTAAGCGGCACTTGAAGAAATACAATGGTATCCCCCGTGAGCATTTTGGGTTGTATTTGAAAGAGTGTGAATTCAGGTTTAATTACGGCTCCCCAAAAGAGAAGTTATCTACCCTGAAAAAATGGATAAAGAGGCACAACATGGCATAGCTATCTATGTCAGCCCCAAAAACATTTGGCCAATGGGAAGGCGACTTGGTGCTGGGCTACAAAGGGAAGGACAATGTGGCGACCCTTGTCGAGATGTCCACGGGACTACTGTTGGCAGCTCACTGTAAAAGCAAACAAAAGAAGGTGTTACAGAATCAATCCTCGCCGCTTTTCGTGGGGTGGATGAGATCTGTGTGAAGACTATTACTCTTGATCGCGGCTCCGAATTTTCCGGCTATGCGAAACTGGAGAAAGAGCTGGATTGCAACGTATATTTTTGCCATCCGCAGGCACCCAACGAGAGAGCTCTGAACGAGCAGACGAACGGCTTGTTGCGGCAGTTCTATCCAAAACGAAAGTCTTCAAACTTCGCCGATCCAAGCAAGTTGAAGTGGGCGGTTGATCTTATAAACCATCGGCCGAGGAAAAAATTTGGCTACAGGACAACCTGGGAAATTATTGAAGAACGAGGCCTTGCTGAGGTGTTCAGTTTGGTTTGACAATCTGCGGGCGTCAAAAATCGAAGGGCCAAAGAAAACAACCTCTACATAGGGGTGTAAAGTCCCCGTAAACTAGGTCCATTGCAAAGTAGAGACTTCTGCCCCAAACTGGGAGTAGGAGTTTCATATGCGCAAATCGAGATTCAGCGAGCACCAGATCGTTCGGATTCTGAAATTCGTGGAAGGAGGACGAACGGTCAAGGACGTCTGCCGGGAGCATGGCGTGAGCAGCGCCACGTACTACAAATGGAAATCCAAGTACGGTGGCATGGAAGCATCCGACATCGTGCGGATGAAAGATCTTGAAGCCGAAAACCGCAAGCTCAAACAAATGTTTGCGGATTTGAGCCTAGAGAACATGGCCCTCAAGGACATTATAGAAAAAAAACTCTAAGGCCGGTTCAGCGAAAACAGCTCGTCACGCACATGATCAGTGAGTTCGAGATGAGCATTCGCAAGGCTTGTGCCGCTCTCGGCGTTAGCCGAAGCTACTACGCATACAAGCCACATCCGCGTGACGACAGAGATGTCATCGTCGCTTTGACTGAACTGGCCGAGAAAAAGCCTACATGAGGCTTCAGCAAGCTTTTTGCCGTGCTCCGCAAGCAAGGTAATATTTGGAATCACAAACGAGTCTGGCGTGTGTATTGCCTGCTAAAAATGAATTTGAAGCGCAAGGCGAAGAAACGACGTCCCCAAAGGACAAGGAAAGCCGTGACTCAACCGCTGCTGGTCAATCATTGTTGGTCGATCGATTTTATGCGGGATACGCTCTACAGCGGACGTGCCTTCAGGACGTTCAATGCTGTGGATGATTTCAACCGTGAAGTACTGGCGGTTGAGGTGGATACCAACTTGCCGGCTGGGAGAGTGCTCAGGGTTCTAGATCGGGTAGCCGAAGAAAGAGGGCGTTATCCGGAAAGCTGAGAATGGACAATGGGCCGGAATTCGTCAGTACGGCCATGGCAGCCTGGGCTGATCAACACGGCGTTGACCTGGAGTTCATACAACCAGGCAAGCCGACACAAAACTCATATATTGAGCGCTTCAACAGGACCTACCGGGAAGAAGTTTTGGACTTGTACATATTCGACAGTTTGAACGAAGTACGCGATTGCACAGAAAGATTCATCGGGGAGTACAACGAAGAGCGGCCTCATGAATCGCTAGGCGACATGACGCCAGTGGAATTTGCAGCCCAGAGGGCAGGGGGTACCCCCTGCCCTCTGGGCTCCCACCAAAAATCGGCGGGAAGTCTCTACTACTAGCTGGCCCTAAGATGGGGGACTTTACAGGGGGCCTTACTTTTCATTTGTATATTCTTTTGTATATTCCACAAAAAAAAGGCTTAGAAGGAAAACCTTCTAAGCCTTAACTTTCGTGTGGTGGAGCTGGAGGGAATTGAACCCACGACCTCTTGAATGCCATTCAAGCGCTCTCCCAACTGAGCTACAGCCCCACGTCGTTGGGAAGGACAACTTGTCTCAAGGGGCCGATGTTGTCAACAGAAAAAACGCACAAATTTCGGTGATTCGGAATTATTTTTCGGTCGCGGCCCGGGAGCGACGCCTTGCCAATAAACAATCCGGGTTGCCTGACACTCGGACAACAGCGGCATGACAGCAAGCCCCCTTTCCCGCACCACGTTCAACGGCGGTCGCTACGGCTCGAACATGGGCCGCTCAAAGTCAGCGCGCACCCGATCCGCCCCCCCTGCTCCAGCAAAAAATAGCGGCTGCGCACCGGAATACGACGTGGTGGAGGATCGACTATTCTTGCTCAATCCCAAGCAGGTCCGCAAAAAACCACAACGGCATCTTACCGAAACAGCAATAATTTTTATTTCCATTTTTAACACGCAAATGCAGAGGGTTATAAAACACTCCGGCTCAAAACCGGGTGGGGAAAACTGAAGCATGGGCATATTTTTTTCAACACATGCATGTTGAAAAAAATATAATTCACCCATAATCATCGATAAACGCGATTGCGAATATCTCCTAAAAGTCCAGGCACAATGGCTATAGTTGCCATCTTTTACACATCACAACCCATTGTGTTAACATATTTTATCGAATTTGACTAAAAAATGCCGAATGGCTATATCATAATACAGGCTGCTCACCAGTTAACTTTCATAACCGGACAAAAGAGATTGCTATGACCAACACTACATCAAAACAGCTTCAGGTGTCTCTCCCCGGCGCAGGAAAAACCCAAACGTACCAAGTCGAAGCCGACACCCCGGTCAAGTTCAACTTCGACTTGGCCGATGCGGTGTTCAGCGGTATCGACGGCAACCTCGACATCACCGTCGAGGGCGGCGGCACAGTCATCCTGGAAAATTATCAGGCCCTCGCCGACGCGGGCAGCCTTCCCTTGTTTGAAATGGTCAACGGAGAACAGGTCGCGGGCGACGTCTACATTTACGCCTTCGACGGAGTGGACCGAAACGCCGACCTGGAAACCGCGGCGGACAACGCCGACACGGGCTCAGGCGCGGGCCAGTATAGCGACGATCCCGGCGTGCTTGCAGACGGCATCGAAGCGCTGGGTGGCCAAGGCAACGCCTTTGGCGGAGCGGTTCTCGTAACCGCCGAAGAAACCCTCGGCGGTGCTGGCGACGGCGCATCTGCTGCGGCAGCGGTGACAGAGCCTCCCGTCATCCGGATTTCCGGCGACGACGCGGGCGCCGTGACCGAAGACTTCAACGTCAGCGAAAGCGGTCTGCTGATCGACTCCGGCCAGCTCTCCGCCTCGGATGCGAACGAATCGTTTGTCCCCGAAGACATCCTGGATTCCCATGGCGGCACTTTCTCCATCCTGGCCGACGGCTCCTGGACCTACCAGATCGGCAACGACAGCGTTCAGGACCTGGGCGAAGTGGACGGCGTCAACAGCGGTTTTTCCAACGACTTCACCGTCCGCTCCGCGAGCGGCGTTGAACACACCGTGACCGTGACCGTAAACGGCGAGAACGACGCCCCCGAAGGTGCGGACTTTTCCGTCACAGGCAACGCCTATGATGCCCCCGTGGCCATAGATTTCGACGTGGCCCCCATCACCGACGTCGAGGACGACGCCGGCGCAAGCGACGGCCTGGACACCGGCGTGGTCATCACCAGCCTGCCCGGGCACGGCACACTTTACTATAATGATACGGCCGTCACCCAGGAAGACATCGATAGCGGCACCCGCTTCGACGATCTCGACAATTTCCACTACGTGGGCGACGCACCCGCCACCAAGGGAGTGCTCCTCGGCTCCCGTCTGGCCGAAGACGCCAGCCTGGACAAGTGGATGCCCCGCCAGGTGGACACCGACGGCGACGGCAACCCGGACGTGACCATTTCCGCGAGCATCAACTCCGGCGAACTCGTGGTCTTCCACAACCAGCAGAACCACATCGACCATGGCCTGGCCAACGCCAGCCATAACGGTCTCGACCGCGGCGAAATCCTGACCATCACGTTCGAGGGCAAGAACGTTTCCCATGCCGAGATCGGATTCGGCGGCCTTGGAAGTTATTTCCACGCAGGCTCGAAGCAGGGCGCGCAAGCCACCTGGACCGCATACGACAACGGCGAAGTGGTGGCTTCCGGCACCGTCAACACCACGGTCATGACCTGGTACAATCATGTCACCGGACAGTCCGGCGTCATTACCGGCGGGGACGGCGACACCTTCCAGTCCCTGACCCTGGATCAGGGTATTCTGGACGGCCAGTCCTTCGACAAGATCGAATTCGGCACCACTGAAGCAACGGCCCGAAACTGGTACTCCAACTGGGAGTTGCAGTACATGGACGTGGAATTCGCCGAGACCGACTCCTTCACATACCGCCCCGTCGACAGCGAGGGGCTGGTCAACGACGGCGACGCGTACACCGTCACCATCGACATGCTTCCGGGCGCTTCCTCCGAGCCTCCGATCGCCGTGGACGACAGCGCCTCGGTGCATGAGCCCAACGAGCTCGGCCTGGCCCATACGGTCACGGCCAACGTGCTGGACAACGACTTCGACCCGGACAATACCCAGGGCGAGTTGCACCTGACCAAGGTAACTTTCGGTGACACCACCGTGGACTTCGCCAACAACGCCATCACCGGCGACGCGGTCTTCAACGCCGACGGCACTGCGACCATCCAGGGCGCACACGGCGAACTGACCATCGGCACGGACGGCGTGTATACCTACACCGCCACCGACGACAGTCCGGAACCGGGCGACAACCCGACCGAAACCTTCACCTACACCGTGTCCGACGGCAACGCCCAGGACGACGCAACCCTGACGATCGATATAACGGGACTTGCCGACAACACTCCGCCGACCGCCGTTGACGACTCCGGCTCCGGCTCCGGCTGGATCACGGGAGACGGAGGGCAGGCAGGCGAAGTCTCCGGCTCCACCAACTACACCCTGACCGCCGAGCGGTACGACGCCGACAGCGGCGACTGGGTTTCCGCCACGCTGTCCGAAAAGGGCAGCGGAGACGGCAAGCAGTACGGCGTGGAGTCACCCGACGACAGTACGGGCGCCGACGCCAACAGCATTGAGAACAACGGCGATCCCGAGCGCCTGCTCATCGAGTTCGACGACCCGCAGCAGTCTGTCAGCATCAAGCTCACGGGCGACGGCAGCGGGCAGGAGCATATCACCGCGTGGGATGCGCAAGGCAATGAAATCACTGATTTGGTCGTCACCCTGACAAGCGACGTCCATCTCATCTACAGCTCCGGCGGAACCGACATCGGCACGGTGGTAATCATGGCCGACGCCGACATCCCGAACGCCTCGGTGGCCTTGAAGGGAGTCGACTCCTCGATAGCGGCCACGCACCCGTCCGGCGCGTATGAAGCGGCCGAGATCACGGGAAACGTACTGGCCAACGACCACGACACAGAGGACACCGACTTTACGGATGGTCCGGGCTTCCCTGACGGCTCCACCGAACTGACCGTCACCGGAGCCGCCGCCGGGGACCTGGACAACCTTACCCCGGCCGAATACGCACAGCTCCTGGAAGACGGCGCTTTCGCGATGGGCACGCCCATCCACGGCCAGTACGGCGACCTGGTCATCTCCGCGGACGGCGAGTGGACTTACACCACCCATGACGGCCTGGCGGCGGGCGACTACACCGAGACTTTCACCTACCAGGTGAGCGACACCGGCAACGCGGTGGACTACGGCGTAATCACCGTCGCAGCGACCATCGACCAGCCGACCCTGACCGCCAACATGGACCTCGGACAGGCAGCAATCATCGACCCCGCCGCCACCGAGGTCATTCCCGGCGAGACCCATCACATCAACTTCTCCAGCGCGTACTCCGACGACAGTTGGAACAAGGCCGACAACCTGATCGGCCTCAATGTCACCGGCGATAACTCCAGCGGCGCATCAACGCTTTTGGTGAACCACGCCGACGGCTTGGGTATCATATCCTATTCCGCCGACGGTTACGTGGATGAGTCTTTCGAGATCAGCCACGGCGCCTACCCGGGCGGGACCGGCACCGACTCCATGATCCTCGATTTCGGCAACAACGGCTTCAAGGAGCCGCAAACCGTCGAGATCACCTTGAATGGAGTCTCCGACGGCGAATCCGTCATATTCACCGTCACGGACACCCTCGGCAACACCTACACCTTCGATTCCTCCGCAGGCGGAGACGGCACGCTCCTCACCGATACAAACGGCAGCGGCGTCACTCTCTTCAAGACGAACAACCTGCAGTACGAAGTCCGAGGCTCCATGGCCGGATACGACGAGAGCAACGCCAAGCTCATCGACACCATCGCCATCACTCCGGGAGCAGGCTCCGCATTCCGTGTCGCGAATGTCGACGTCATCAGCGAGGGGACTTGGGAACCGGCCCTGCAGGCCGCGACCGGATTCCTGCTGGCCAACGATTACAGCTCGGACAACGCGGCCATGGAAGCCGCCATCGTCGGTTCGGGCGTAGGCCAATGGGGCACGCTCCAAATCATCGATTCCTCCACCGGCGAGTGGGTCTACACTCTCGACAAGGACATCGTGCTCGATGCGGATAACGGGCTGCACGCCCCGACAGTGGAGCAATTCACCTATCAGGTGACCGATGCGCACGGCCAGACCGATACCGCCACGCTCTATGTGCCGGTGCAGTACGGCAGCGTCCAGTCCGACCACGGCACCGAGGGCAACGACTGGGTCCACGGCACTTCCGGCGACGACAACATCACCGGCCTGAGCGGCAGCGACCTGCTGTTCGGCGGGTCCGGCGACGACGTCATTGCAGGCGGCGCGGGGCACGACTACATGGACGGCGGCAGCGGCGACGACACCTTGTTCGGCGGCAGCGGCAACGACCACCTGTTCGGCGGCACCGGCGACGACACCATCAACGCGGGAGACGGGAACGACACCGTGTACTTCGGCGGGGGCCACGACACCGTGACCCTGGGCGCCGGCGCGGATACGATCGCCATCGACCCGAACTACCTGTCCGACAACAACGCCGACTCCATGTCCGTCCAAGACTTCAACATCAACGAAGGCGATCGGATCGACCTCAGCGGCCTGCCCGGCGGCATTGTGGAAATATCCTCCGCCGGCAACAGCAACGACCTGATCCTGTCCATCGACGGCGCGGACATCGCCGGAGACGACATCACCATCACGCTCCACGGAGTGCTGCCCGCGACCCACGATGCGTTCGACCACCAGGTGGACCTTTCCGCCGGCGACGATCTGAACGCAGTGATTCAGCACATCATCAACTCCGGGGGCCACGACTCCTAGCCAACCGACACCCCCGGCCCGGCCATGCCGCCGGGCCGGGGGATTTTCCCGGATGAGGCTTTTCTCCCGAACTAGGAAAGCGATATGAACGAAACAACCATGCTTGGCACCTACACACTGGACGGAAACGTTCCGGTCTCGCCGGAGATCGTCCTGGCCAATTGCCACGACACAACCATGCTCGGCCGCCTGGTGGCCATGTTCGAAGGCGACCCGGACGTCAAATTCTTCATCGTGCATGATGTGGACCGGACTTCCGTCGACCTCGGCGCGGCCTTTCACTTCGTCAAGGACGCCGGGAGCTGGGTGCTGGCCAACAACAACACCCTCCACTCCGTTCTGTTCGACGACGCGAGCTTCAATCCGAACGGGCACGAAGGGACCTTTGCCCTCACCCCCCTGGCCGACGGGTCCTATTTCATCGACACCGGCGACGGCGCTGCGCATGGCGCGCTGCTCGTGGACATGCCCGACGACGACATCTTCGGCAACGGCGTCGAAGCCGCGGAAGCAGGAACGGGACACCACGCCGACGCGGATTCAAACAGCCTGTTCATCGACCCCTCGGTACTGGGCGACGGGCAAAGCGAGATCGTGGTCACCAATTTCAATTTCGGCAGTGACCACCTGGAACTTGCCGACGCTCTCTCCGTGAAGGACGTGGTGGTGGACAGCGAAAACGACCAGACCTCGATAATTCTCAGCCAGAACGACCATGCGGGCGACGACATCGTAGTCAAGCTTTTGGGAGTCTCCCACCCGGATATCCCGGCACATGGCTTCCATGTCGAAACGGACCACTCGGCCGACGACCTTATCAACCACCTCATTCATTCCGGCCGCGATGTGGATTAAGGCCGCCGCCGCGAAAAAACAGTATCCGACAGGGGATAGGGATGGAAACGACCAGGACTATCCGAGAATTACGTTCACAGGGAAACAACGTCGCCCATAGGCCTCACGCAAGCCGACCAGGCCGTCATCAAAATCACTTACGCAAACCGGTGAAACAATCCGCCCCGACCTATTTCGGGCTTGCCGGACAACAATCAAACGCAGAGGCTGCCCGGTTTCATCCGAACGACGGGCTCGATTCACCCCAACCAGCGCGGATGAAATCGGATATCCGGAACATGCCTATTATACTAACATTCTTGTTTCCTTTCAGAAGTATGGTTTCTTATAATTGAAACCAATCTTCCTTGACCCTACTTATTCACCAGGCTATAAGAAAAAAAATTAAGCAATTCGTGTAACCATGAGGCTCTATATGAAAAAACAACTTATCGCGGTTCTCATTCTATCGCTGGCGTTGTCCGTTCCGGCCTTCGCCGACAACGGCACCATGTCGCTCAAGGACAGCGTCGTCACAGCGGTCAAGCAGCACCCGCAAATCAAGTCTCTCCTGAACAACAAAGACGCCGTGGCCAAAGCGAAGCTTTCCGCTCTCGGCCGCTTCTTCCCGTCCCTCGACCTGACGGGGGAATATGGAACACAGCAATACAGCAGCGCCGCCACCCGCAGCGTCGACACCGATGAACATTGGCGTAATGCGACGGAATTCCAGGCGACCCTGACCCAACCCATCTTTGACGGCTTCGACCGCTGGCACGACTACAAGCGTGAAGGCGCCCGCCTGACCTCGGCCGAAGGCCGCCTGGTGGACAACGTTGAAACCGTGGGCCTGGACGCCGTCCGCGCCCATGTTGACGTAGTCCGCCTGCGCAAGCTGATAAACTTGGCCGAAGACAACATCGCCGCCCACCAGCACCTGCTCGACTCCATTTCCGAACGGGTCCAGGGCGGTGCAGGCAACCGCGCCGACGAAATGCAGGCCAAGGGCCGCGTCGCGCGCGCCGAGACCACCCTGGTCACATACACCGGCGAACTCCGTTCCGCCGAGGCCGAATACATCCGCACCGTGGGCACGGCCCCGACCTCTCTGGCCAAGCCCGAGTACCTGCCGAACTACATCCCCGCCAAGGCCGACCAGATTCTGGAAATCGCCTTGGAAAACAACCCCAAGATCGCCGTGTACAAGGCTGAAATCGAAGTGGCCGAACAGACCAAGGGCCAGCTCGAATCGACCATGTATCCGACCGTCGACGCCTATCTGTCCTCCCGCCACACCGACAATCTCGACGGCGTGGACTCCTGGGTCCAGGACAACAAGGCCATGCTGCGCGCCCGTTGGAACATCTTCAACGGCACCAGCGACTACAACGACATCCGCACCGCCACGGCCCGTGTCCGCGAGGCGCAGAACAACCTCCAGGACACCACGGACGACGTCATCCGCCAGGTCGCTTCGACCTGGGCCGACTACCAGTCCAGCCTGAACCAGATCGAGAAGTACCAGGAAGCCCTCCAATACAGCCTCGAATCCCTGGACCTGTACCTGATGCAGTTCAACGTGGGACAGCGTTCCCTGCTCGACCTGCTCGACGCCACCAACGAGGTGTTCACCAACCGTGTACAGCTCGAAACCGCGACCATGAACCGCGACTTTACGGTCTACAAATTCCTGGCCCTCGAAGGCCAGCTCATGAAGACCCTGGAAATCGCCTCCAACACCTACGAAGAAATGCCCATGGCGGCTTCCAACTAGTCAGCGATCAACCGCGAAAACAGCCTGCAAGGGGCGCAGCCGTATTGGCTGCGCCCTTTTTTATTGGAAATTATTCGTTGTTCCCTGAATGGGGAAATCAGGTGTTGAAAGCCGCTTCGCGGCAATTGTCGGGTGATTTCGCCTCCGGCGGGCAAGGGTTCACACCCTTGCATCCCATACATGCGCCTTCGGCGCGGGCCTTTTAACTCTGCGGCGTTCTGACGTGGAAACGGAAGATATGCTGGTAGGGGCTGTTCTTTGGGCAAGAGACGGTCAAGTACGCGCGAAGCTTCCGGCACATAGCCCCCGCGTGCGGCCGAAAGCAGGCCCGCCCCAATAGTACAATGCTCAGTTCCTCTCTCGCGTTTGGACATCATTACCTGGAAAGAAGTTGCCCCGAAGGCGCATACTCGGGACGCGAAACCTCGTACAAGGTCTTGGACAAGTCCGCATAGTTGCGGGTTCGAACGCCTGATTGCCCGACGTCCCAGGGGGCGATATCGAGACGGGGGCAACACGGAATCACCCGACTTTGCCGCGAAGCGGTTTGAAACGCCGTTTTCAGCTTGAGGAGTTATAGGGATAATCCACGAAAAAAGGCCCCGGCGGTATGCGCCGGGGCCTTTGGGAAACCAGATGGAGCGTGGATCATTCCTTGTCAGCCAGAAGCTTCTCGCCGGTGGGAGTATGGATGACATCGGCCAGCGCGGCGACCACTTCGGGGTCGAACTTGCCTACGTCGCCGGACAGGATGTTCAGGGCCTGCGCCGGTTCCTCCGCACCGCGATAGGAGCGCGGACGGATCATGGCGCAGAACACGTTGAGAACCGCAAGGATGCGGGCAAGCATGAGTATCTCGCCGTCCTTGAGTTTCTTAGGATACCCCGAACCGTCGAGCCGCTCGTTCATCTGATAGATGGCCATGAGCACGCTCTCGTCGATGTCGATGTCCTTGAGGATGCGGTAGGCGTATTCCACATGCTTTTCCATGACGCCCTTTTCCTCGGGAGTAAGCTTGCCCGGCTTGGTCAGAATCTCGTTGGGCACGAACATCTTGCCGATCTGGGACAGGTTGGCGGCGGTCTCTATCTCGGCGACTTCAAGCGCGGAGAGATGCATGGCCTTGGCCACTTCCACGGCCAGCCCGGCCAGAAGCTTGGTATGCCCGCCCAAGTACGGGTCGGCAGCCTTGATGGTGGAACCCAGGGCCTCCATGGCGTTCCTGACGAGCCGCTTGTTCTTCTCCTGCACGGCCACGAACTCCGTCATGTCGCGATACACCTCGACGATCCCCTGGCAGGAGCCGTCCGCGCAGAGGTACGGGGACTTGGCCACCTGGAACAGATGCCGTCGGGAACGGATGAAAATAGGCTCGTTGACGGTCATTTTGCGTTTCTCGCCGAGAACCATTTCGTCGATGGACTCAAGCCGCTTGGCCGTATCGAAGCCGAAGACGGCCGCGGTGTCCATGCCGAGAAGTTCCTCCCGGGGGCGCCCCGCCGCTGCGGCGAAGGCCTCGTTGACATACGTAAACTTGCCGTTGAGGTCCTTGAGGACGATGAACTCTTCGATATTCGCGTTGACCGAATCGATGAACAGCTTCTGCTCTTCGATCTGCGTTGCCAGGGCCCGGAACTGCTTGGCCACGCGCTGACTCTGCACGCCGGTAAGAATCCACCATGCCAGCCCGGCGATGAGCAGCGCGGTCAGGATGCCAAGCCCGGCGACGATGTAGACCGTGCGCTCATACTCCACGATGGGTCGCATGGCCGCGTCGTAGCTGATCTCCTGGACCAGCCACCAGGCGGGCCCGGGGATGCGCACCCCAAGGGAGTATACCTTGGTGTCGTCGTTCGCGATGCTCGGCCTGACGCCGAAGGGGATGTGCCCGGTCTCGTCGATCTCCACGGGAAAGGAGACGTCCGTGAACCCGTCGGCGGTCCAGGGGGCTATCTCCCGGAAAAGAGACCCGCTCTTCTGCATGAGCCGGGTTTTCTCGCCCGCGGCGGCCAAGGGTGAATTGGACAGCAGCTCGGTGATCTTGCCCGACACCTGCCGGGTCATCATGAGCACGCCCACGGCGGCCCGATCGGAATTCCCGTCGGTACGGCCCACCGCCTCGGGCGGGTAGATGGGCACGAAAACGTCCATCTCTACACCTTGGGCGGTCTTCCGCACCGAGGAATACTGCGGCCCGTTCGCCTTGATGGCGGCCGAGGCCAGGGCTATCTGCTCTTGGTTCATGGGCGGCAGATACCCGTCGGTGGCGATGTACGCTTCGCCCTGCCGACTGAGGATGCGGGCGTTGAGGAAGCCCGAGTAGGTGGAAAACTCGCGAAGCGTGTTCTCCATCATGGGCAGTTGCTCGGTCAGGGTGGCGGCGTCGCCGTCTTCCGTCGCCCGATTGGAATGCAAGGTCCCGAAGAGGTTGGACAGGTCGCCCGCGTAGGTGTCCACTTCGGCGGCATACAGCCGGAAAAGGTCGGACTTGATAAGCCGGTCGCCCTGGCGGGACAGGTTCTCAAGCCAGGAAGCGATGACTTCGGTTCGCCCCTGCGTCAACAGTTCGAACCGCTTCTGCTGATGCTCCAGCACCTCGGCCTTCCTGTCCCGCACCGCCTGGGCGGCGAGCAGAACGATGCCCGCCGAAAGGAGCAGCACGACGGCCAGGACCACGCCGATTCTGGCGCCCTGACCGGTCGTCCCGACAGGCTTGGGGACCTCGGCGGTCTTGATAAGGTGTTCAGACATTTCCATTCTCCATCTGGTTTATGGCCCCCACGGGGCGGGCCTTAATTCTTCGCCTTTTCATACGCGGTCCGTTTCTTGGGAGCCACGTGCATCCAGCGGTACTTCTCGTTCACCGAGTACTGCGGGACGTAATGCCTGTACCGCGAATGGGACAGGACCATATCGGTCTGATTGTCTAGGATATAGATGTCGTCCGAGGCGTAAACCGCCAGGACAGCGTGGCCGATGCCCCGAATGGAATCCCGGACGGCCACGATGCGCAACTGATCGCCGGTAAAGCCAAGCTCTTCGAGGGCATAGAACTTGGCTATCGAGTAGTCCTCGCAATCACCTGATTTTTTGAGGAATTCCCAGGGCGTCGCCCAGTACTCGCTAACCCCCCAGTTGGTCTTGTCCAACCGGTACGGCCATTTGTTGAAGAATTTGGTCACGGCCTTGAGCCGATCCATCTCGGATTTGTCGCCGACCTGCGCCTTGAGGGTCGTCCAGGCCTTCTTGGACGGATGGCCAGACGTTTGGTCGTCGTTGAAGTACCCCTTCCATGCCTTCATTTTGTCGAGCACGCGCGTCCACTTGGGCAGCTTCTGCAACTTGCCCTTGAACTCCATGGTCCCGAACAATTGGCGTTTGCCGGGGTCGGCCGCCAGGGCGTCCGCAGGCCGGACAAGGATTGACGCGAGACAGGCCGCGCAAAGCGCGACCGCCAACGCCGAGTATATCCCCCGCACCGGCCTCATTCACTCCTCATCGTTCTCTGAGCGCGTTCTGCTTCGCCTTGAGCAGGGGCTTGAGCAGATAATCCAGCACGGACTTCTGCCCGGTCAGAATATCCACGCTCGCGGTCATCCCCGGAATGATGGGCAAATGCTGATTCCGGTAGGTGATGGCGTTCTCCTTGGTCCGCACCTTGACCAGATAATGGCTCTCGCCCTTTTCATCCTCGATGGTGTCCGCCGAAATATTCTCGACCTCGCCGACCAGTCCGCCGTAGATGGAAAAGTCGTAGGCCGTGATCTTTACCATGGCCTTCTGGCCGGGGTGCAGGAAGGCTATATCCGAAGGCTTGACCTCCGCTTCGATAAGCAAGGTGTCGTCAAGAGGCACGACCTCCATGATGGACTGGCCGGGCCGGACCACGCCGCCGATGGTGTTTATCATGATGTGCTTGACCACGCCCCTGACCGGCGAACGGACGTCCGTACGCGTCACCCGGTCCTGACCGGAGCTCAGATTCTCAAGGATGGAGTTGAGTTCCTGCCTGCGGGTGTTGATCTCCTCCAACGCCTTGGTGCGGTATTCGGCCTTGGCCTGTTCGATACGGCCGTGGGCCTCCTTGGCGGCCCGCCGTACGCGGGGAATGCCCAGCGCGATCGCCTGCATGTCGCCGCGCAACTGGACCACGGTCTGCTCCAGGCGCAGGTAGTCGAGCTCCGAATGAATCTGCTTCTCCACCAGAGGCTTGGCGATGTTGCGCTGCTTCTCGGCCACGTCCAGGCTCTGCTTGAGCTGGTTGCGGCGGGCGATCATCTCGTTCACTTCCTGCTCGCGTTGCAGGTACTGGTCTTCAAGCAGGCTGATTTCGATGTTCAGCTTGTCGCGCTGGGCCTTGAAGATGCGCTTCTGGTCCTCGATCAACTGAGGGTCCTTCTCGATCACTTCCTTGGGGAAAATCGGCTCGGTTCCGTTGGCCTCGGCGGTGAGCCTGGCGATGGCCACCCTATGCTCCTGAGCCTTGCTGTAGGCGTCGCGGTAAAAGCTGGCCGCCTGCTCGTTGGAAAGGCGGCAGAGGATGTCGCCCTTCTCCACGGTCTGGCCCTCCCGGACGAAGAGCTCGTTCATGATGCCGCCCTCCAGGTTCTGAATCTCCTGGATGCGCTGGGACGGGATAACCCGGCCGAACCCGCGGGTCCGCTCGTCGAGCATGGCCAGCTTCGCCCAGACGATGAAAAAGACGATCAGCAGCAGGATGGCCGTGGATATGAGGTAGGCGAGCTTGTGTCCCTTGCCGTACATGGCCTGGTCCACCTCGCTCATGAACAGCAGCGTTTCCCTATCGTATTTCCGACTCATTTCGTCCTCACATGGAAACCTTGATTTGACCAGACCGCAGCCCGTCCAGAACGGCCTTCTTGGGACCGTCCACGACAATCCTGCCGCGATCCATGATTACCAGCCGGTCCACGAGGTCGAGCATGGAGTGGCGATGGGTGATGACGATGAGCGTCTTGCCTTCGATGTATTTCTTGAGCCGTTCCTTGAGACGGTATTCGGACTGGTTGTCCATGTTGCTCGACGGCTCGTCCATAATCAGAATTTCCGGATCGGGAAGGATGGCGCGGGCTATGGTCACGGCCTGGCGCTGGCCGCCGGAAAGGGACGTGCCCCGCTCGCCGACCATCATGCCGAAGCCTGCGGGATGATCGCGGACGAAGTCGTTGACCCCGGAAATCTCGGCCGCAGCATTGATGGACTGGTCGTCCGCCTCGGGCAGCCCGAAGGCTATGTTGTCCTTGAGAGTGCCGTAAAAAAGCAGGCTGTCCTGGGAGATGTAGCCCACCTTGCGGCGAAGGTCCGCCACGTCCATCTGGCGCAAGTCGATGTCGCCCACCTGCACCGAGCCCTTCACCGGCTGATACAGGCCCACGCAGAGCTTGCCCAGCGTACTCTTGCCCGCGCCGGTTCGGCCCACGATGCCCACCCTCTCGCCCGGCTTGAGCTTGAGGTTGACGTCGTGAAGCACGGCGCGGTCCGTGCCGGGGTAGCTGAAGGACACGTCGGTCAGGGCCAGGGACGGCTCGATGACGCCGTAATGAAAGGTCTCCTTATCCTCCGGCCGTTCGGACGGCATCTCCATGAGCATGTCCAAGGCGTTCAGGGCCATGCGCGATTGCTGGAAGCGGGAAAGAAGCCCGGCAACGGCCGAAAGCGGGGCCATGGACCGCCCCGACAGGATGTTGCAGGCGATAAGCCCGCCCACGGTCAGTTCGCCCTTGGCGATGAGGTACACGCCGGTGATGATTACGGCCACGGAAACCATCTGGGTAACGAAGACCGAGAAGGTGATGGAGATGTTGGCCATGGTCTTGGCGCGGCTGTTGGAATGGGCGGACAGGCCTACGACGTTCTCCCAGCGGGCCTGCATACGGCCCTCGGCCATGCTCGTCTTGATGGTCTCCAGCCCCTGGACGATCTCGAACAGGAGCGCGTGCTTCTGGGTGGATTCCTTGTAGTGGTTCTCGATGATTCGCTGGAACGGGATCTGAAGGAGCACACCGACCAGGATGACCAGGGGCACGGCTATGAAAATCGGGTAGGCGATGGGTCCGCCGATGAAGTAGATGACGAAGATGAACAGGACGAGAAACGGCAGGTCGATGAGCGCCACCAGGGAGGACGAACCGAAAAACTCGCGCAGGGACTCGAACTCACGGATATTGTTGGCCACGGCCCCGGCGGACTCCGGCATATAGTCGAGCCGGGCGGACATGAGGTGGTTCATGATCTTGGAGCCGAGAAGCACGTCGGCGTTGCGCCCGGCCACATCCACGAAGTAGCTGCGCAGATTCTTGAGCAGAAAATCGAAGCAGTAGGCGATGCCGATACCGATCGCCAGGGCCCAGAGGGTCTCCACGGCATTGTTCGGGATGACCCGGTCGTACACGTTCATCACAAACAGCGGCGAGGCGATGATGATGATGTTGGTCATGATCGAAGCGCCGACGACGTGCTTGTATATGGGCCAGAACTTGGCGATGACGCCCCAGAACCAACGTTTGGTCTTGAGCAGCTTGAGCTCGCTGGCCCGCTTGTCCAGCTTGGATTTGCGATGGCAGAAGATGGCGTACCCGGTGTACTCCTCTTCGAGCTTGGCCAGCGGGATTTCCGTCTCGTCCATACCGTGGCCCGGCACGATGACGCGAGCCGAAGTGTCGGTGGAATCCAGCAACACGCAGGCGTTGCCGCCGCGCAACAACAGAATGCACGGCATGACCAGCTTGGTGATGGCGCGAAGCTTCTCGCGGTACACGGTCTTGGCGGAAATGCCGATGCGCTCGGCGGAGCGCACGATTGAGGCCGCAGTAATGACGCTATCCTTTTGGGGAATGCCCGCCTTGAGGGTGGCCGACGAGACCGGCTTGCCGAGCAACCGGCTGATGATCGAAAGGCAGATGACCAGGGGCGGCTGAAAATCGATGTCCTTGGGGGTGAGCCGCTCGTCCGTCTCTACCCGCGTGGGCTGCTGCATCCCGGGCATGGGCCCTGCGGCCCCCTCTTCCTTGCCCGCCTGTCCCGGCTGCGGCGCATTACCGGAGGCTTCCGGAGCCCCCTGAGCCGCTTCTGACTGGGGTTTCCCGGCGGCGGAAACGACTTTTCTTTCGCTTTTGCCTGCCGTTACTCCGGGCTTGCCGGAGGCCGGAGCGGACTTCGGCGCGGGCTTCCCGGCCGGCGCGGGCCCGGTTTCCCTGCCCGCCGCGCCCGGCATGGGGCCGGTATCCATCCGAGTCGGCTGCGCCCCGGACTTACCCTCCCTGGCCCTGCCCGCTTCGGCGGACGGCGCGCCCGGATTGGCTTCGGGATCGTTCTTCATATCCTGAGCGGACTTCGAAGCCGCTGGCGACGTTGGTTTTTTTTCGGGAGGCATAGATTTCACTTGGATGAAGATTTGCTCGCACAAGGAGACGTTGCTCGGAGTCCCCGTCCATTTCTTACAGTAGTACCTTCACAATCTTTCCCGCCGGACTGCTTTTGTCAAGCTTCAAATGGATTATTCCCTGCTATCCCGGACAGTTCATTCAGGAATAAAACGGTGTCCGATGAAGAGCGCGATCCGGCAGCGGTTCATTCGGCGACGGCTATGCCTATCTTGCCCATGGCCCTTCCCTCTTCCCAATAACGGTGGGCATGGGCGATATCCTGAAAATCAAAGCGGGCTTCGTCCAGAAGCACGGCCAGGGCATCCTCGTCCACCAGCGCGGCTACGCGATCCAAAATCTCGCCGACCCGCTCCCTTCCCCTGCCCGTAAGCAAGGGCAAAAGCATGAAGACCACATGCAGCGACAGCCCCCCGGCGTGAAGCGGCCCCAGGTCGTGGGTGGATCGGGTATTGGTGGAAACCACCCGGCCGTTGTTGCGGACCGCCCGGAAGGAGTTGTCCAGGACCGTACCGCCCACGGTGTCGAAAACCGCGTCGAATCCCTCGCCGCCGGTACAGTCGCGGACATACTCGGCCACGTTCGCCTCCGCATAGTCGATGGGCGTGCCTCCGAGGGCCTCGACCACGGCCGCCTTGTCCGGGGTGGAAACCGTGGCGAAGACTTCCGCCCCCGCATGGGCGGCGAGTTGCACGGCCATATGTCCCACGCCTCCGGCTCCCCCATGCACCAGGAGCCGCTCACCGGGCTTGAGCCCGGCCTTGTCGAACAGGGCCATCCAGGCCGTGACAGCGACCAGCGGCACAGCCCCGGCATCGGCCAGGTCCATGTGCTCGGGAGCGCGCGCAAGCAGCCGCTCATCCGCAGCCACATATTCCGCCAGCGCCCCAGGCATCCCCTTGATCCCGCCGGGGCAACCGAATACGCGGTCGCCCTCCCTGAAACGGGTGACGCCCGGCCCCACGGCCTCGACGACGCCGGACGCATCCATGCCCAGCAGAGCGGGCGGCTCGGGCGCGAAGGCCAACGCCTCGCCCAACGTGGCGATCTTGTTGTCGATGGGGTTGAGACTCGATCCGGCTACGCGGACCAGCACCTCGCCCGGTCCCGGCTCGGGCGCAGGCACGTCGCGCTCGGCAAAGAGATAGTCCCTGCCGTATTCCTCAAGCAGCATGGCTTTCATACAATTCCTCCGGGTGCCCATGGTACCCGCATCCATCCGGCCTGTACAGCGGCGGGGCGAATACGGAAAAGATGTAGACCAAAACCGACGAGTACGTCATCATGGTAAGATGGCATCCAACGAAAACGCACGGCACCTCCGCCAGCCCCGCGTACTGCCCATGTCCCGCCGGGAGATGGACGAACTGGGCTGGGAGGAGCTGGATATTCTCCTGGTCACGGGCGACGCCTATGTGGACCACCCCTCTTTCGGCGCGCCGCTGCTCGGACGCTGGCTGGTCCGTCACGGCTTCCGCACGGGCATCTGCGCCCAGCCCGCCCGGGACGGGGCGGACGACCTCATGCGCATGGGCCGCCCGAGGCTGTTTGCGGGCGTCACGGCCGGTTCGCTGGATTCCATGCTGGCCCACTACACGGCCTTCCGCAAGAAACGATCCGACGACGCCTACACTCCGGGCGGCCAGGCGGGCGCACGTCCCAACCGGGCGTGCATAGCCTACACCAACGCGGTGCAGCGGGCTTTTCCGGGGCTGCCCGTAATCCTGGGCGGCATCGAAGCGTCCCTGCGGCGGGTCTCCCACTACGATTTCTGGTCCGATTCCGTGCGCAAATCCGTGCTCCTGGATTCCAAGGCCACGGCCATCACCTACGGCATGGCCGAAAATTCCATCATAGCCACGGCCAGGATCATCCAAACCATCCTCGACGAGACAGGCGAGGTGGACCTCCGCGCCCTGCGCCCGCAACTGGCGGGACTCCCCGGCCTGGCCGTGACAGGGACCAGGGACGACATTCCAGGGGGCGCGGAGATTCTGGAGCTGCCCTCTCACGAAGCCATCCTGGCCGACCCGAGACAGCTCATCGAGGCCACGAAGCTGCTCGAAAGGCAGGTCCACCAGAACAAGGCCACGGCCATACAGGAGACCGGCGGACGGCTGGTCCTGATTACCCCGCCCGGCCCGCCTCTCGATTCCGAGGGATTGGATGAGCTGGCGGAGCTGCCCTTCACCCGGCTGCCTCACCCCGCCTACCGCGAACGCATCCCGGCGGCGGACATGATCCGCACCAGCGTGACCACCCACCGGGGCTGCTCGGGCGGCTGCTCCTTCTGCACCCTAGCCCTGCACCAGGGACGGACCATCCGCTCCAGGAGCAGCGAGTCCATCCTCAAGGAAGTCGAGGCCATCACCGAGGTCAAGGGATGGACCGGGTCCATCTCCGACGTGGGCGGCCCCAGCGCAAACATGTGGGGCGCGCACTGCGCTTCGGACCAGTCGAAATGCGAACGGCCCAGTTGCCTCACCCCGCGCATCTGCAAACACTACCGCGTGGCCCAGCGCGATTTCGTCGGCCTGCTGCGGTCCGTGTCCGACGTCAACTCCGTGGAGCACGTCCGCGTGGCCTCGGGCTGGCGCATCGACCTGGCCGTAACCGACATGCGGGCCCTGACCACCCTGATCCGCGAATTCGTGGGCGGCCAGGCCAAGGTCGCTCCCGAACACCAGGTGGACCACGTGCTCAAGCTCATGCGCAAGCCGTCCTTCTCGACCTTCGAGACCTTCCTCGACCTCTTTGACAAGGAGTCGAAAAAGGCGGGCAAAAAGCAATACGTCATCCCGTACCTCATGTCCGCCTTCCCCGGCTGCACCGAGGAGGACATGCGCGAGCTGCGGTCCTGGCTCGATTCGCGAGGCTGGCGGCCCGAGCAGGTCCAGTGCTTCATCCCCCTGCCCGGCACGGCCGCCGCGGCCATGTTTCACGCCGAATGCGACATGCAGGGCAAGCCTATTCATGTGGCCAAGACGGACGCCGAACGGCTCCGCCAACACGCCATCCTCATGCCCGACACGGGCAGGCCGCCCGGAGCCGGGCCCCGCGGAAACGGACGAAACCGGCCTCGGCGCGGCGGAACGCGGCACAGAAAATAGCCGAGGTTCCGGGCCGCTGAATATTGCAGATATGTACATCCGCGATTTGGCAATTACTTTTTTGTAAAAATTTTCTTCCCTTTTCGTATGCGGGTTCCGGCGAAATGCCCGGACTGCCGCCATATTTCGTTCATGGCATTGAGTTTGCTTGACATGCCCCATGCATGTGAGCGTCCACGGATTGAAACTGTCGGCCCTGCAGACCATCTGCCAGGTCATCGACCAGACCATCGAACTGCAGACGGCATTGGACGGCGTTTTGAAAATCCTGTCCGAACAGTTGGCCATGCAGCGGGCGACAGTCACCCTCTTCGACCCCGAGACGGGTCAGTTGTCCATCAACGCCTCCTACGGACTGACGGCCGAGGAGAAGCGGCGCGGCGTGTACCGCCTGGACGAGGGCGTCACCGGACGCATATTCCAGACCGGCGAACCATATTACGTTCCCGACATCGACAACGAGCCGCTCTTCCTGGACAAGACCGGGTCGCGCCGGGTCAAGCGCGGCATGATCTCCTTCATCGGCGTGCCGATCCTCCTGCACGGCGACCCCATCGGCGTGCTCAACGTGGACCGTCTCTTCGAGGACGAAATCGGTTTCGAGGAGGACGTCGATTTTCTCAAGGTGGTGGCCACGCTCATCAGCCAGTTCCTCAGCCTGAACGAAAAGATCATGGCCCGCGAAGCCGCCCTGAAACGGGAGAACACCTCCCTCAAGTACCAGATTTCCAAGAACACCAAGGGACCGTACATCGTGGGCCAGAGCTCGGCCATGGTCGAAGTCCAGCGCCAGATGGAGAAGGTATCCCCCACCAGGGCCACGGTGTTGCTGCTGGGCGAATCCGGCGTGGGCAAGACGCTCATCGCCCGCATCATCCACGAGCTGTCCGAACGCAAGGGCAACCCGTTCATCAAGGTCAATTGCGCTTCGATCCCGGGCACCCTCCTGGAATCCGAACTTTTCGGCCACGAGAAAGGAGCCTTCACAGGTGCCTCGGCCACCCGGCCCGGCCGGTTCGAGGAAGCGGACACCGGAACCATATTCCTGGACGAAATCGGCGAACTGCCCATGGAGCTCCAGGCCAAACTCCTGCGCGTGCTCCAGGACAAGGAGCTGGAACGGCTCGGGTCCAGCCGGACCCGAACGGTCGACGTGCGCATCCTCGCTGCCACCAACCGGGACCTCGGCCACCTGGTGGAACGCGGCCGGTTCCGCCTGGACCTGTACTACCGGCTGAACGTCTTCCCCATCCGCGTGCCCGCGCTCAGGGAGCGCAAGGAGGACATCACCGGGCTGCTCAACCATTTCCTGCGCAAGATGGCCGAAAACTACGGACGGAGCATCCACCTGACCTCAACGGCCCTGGATGCGCTGATCCGCTACGACTGGCCCGGCAACGTGCGCGAGATGCAGAATCTCATCGAACGGCTGGTCATCATGTCCGAGGAAGACCGCATCAGCCTTGAATTTCTCAAATCATACCTCGCACCGGCCCAGTCCGCCGCAGTGCAGGAGGTCATTCCCGTCTCCGGGGACGTTCCTCGCCACACCTCGCTCAGGGAATTCGAACGCAACGAGGTCATGGCCGCCCTGGAACGCAACGGCTGGGTCCAGTACAAGGCGGCCGAAGCTCTCGGCCTGTCAGCACGCCAGATGGGCTACCGGGTCAAGAAATACGGGCTCGAATCCATGATCGCCGAGGGCAGGGCCAAACTCCGGCGCATCAAGGAAAGCCAGACATAAATTTACGGCATACCACCTCCACCCTACGCAAGGCGCCCTCCGTCGGACTTCCGGCGGGGGGCGCCGAGCTTTTGCCGCCCCTCCCGCGCAGACACCCTTTCCCGGCCCGGTTGCGGCGGCCCGCGCCCGAAACACGGAAAAAGGCCCCGCCGGGAATCCGGCGAGGCCTCGTCTTCCGATGCCGAGCGGCATTATTCGATCGCGCCCAGGGTACGCACGGAAGCGATCTTTTCCCAATCATAATATGTATTCACGTTCATGCCGTCCCTGACGCAGGTCACGCGAACGAACTCCTCGCCCAGGAAGAGAGTCGCGCCCTCGTAAACCTCGCCCTCGTTGACCTGAATCTTCACATCCTTGCGCAGCTTGCGGGACATGGTCCCCTGCACGGGCCTGGACGCGTACTCGAAAACCTTTTCCAACGTCGCCTTGTTCATCTGCTTCTCCTTGATTTCCTCAGGGTTGCGGACCGAAGTCCGAAAAAACGTCATCCGGCGCGACTACCCGCACCCCGCGCCGCCTCCGGCGCACCCCGAGCCGATGCCGCTCCGGCGCACTTTCAGCGCGTTGATGTCGCCGCCCTCGAAAACGTAGCGCAGGGCGTCCTCGATGAAGCCGTCCACGGCGTGGCACCCGACGCCGTGCTCCTCAAGGAGCATACGCGGGGTCTCGCCCACGGCGGCGCACAGCACCGCCCGGCAGTCCTTGAGCACGGCGGCGAGCTCAGCCCATCGTTTGGGGCCGCATCCCGCCTGCGGGGCCTGGCGCTCCTCGACGAGCCGGAAGCCGCCGGACTCGGACTCGCCCCAGATCTGGAAAGCCGCCGCCTCGCCCAAATGCTGGTTGACTAGCAGCCCCTCGCGGGTGGCCACGGCAACATACGGGCGGGCCATCTTCGCCTCCAGCGGCTTGAGCCGGGAACACGCCTGAAGCGTGCCGCACAGCGACGCGGACTGATCGTTGCCGAGCAGCCCCACGGCGTCGGCGCGACACCGCTTGCAGTGGGTCATCTGCTTGATATGGACCTCGGCCTCCTTGCGCAGGGGCAGGACGGTCTCGCGGCCCGGTTCCGGAATGTGCGCGAACGGGGTGTCGGCCGTCGGCTTGAGCGGGATCATGTTCTGAATGTCGGCCCCGAGCGAGGCGCATACCTTGGCCACCTCGACGATATGATGATCGTTGACGCCGGGGATGACGATGGAATTGACCTTGACGGTAATGCCGCGCTCCTTGAGGCCCTTGATGGCCGCAAGTTGGCGGTCCAGAAGAATGGCCGCGCCCTTCTCTCCCCGATAGACCACATTGCCGTCCTTGACCCAGGCGTAGATTTCCGCCCCTATGGCCGGGTCCACGGCCGAGATGGTGATGGTCACGTGGGAGACGCCCAGCTCGGCGATGTCGTCCAGATACGGCAGGATGCCCATGCCGTTGGAGGACAGGCAGAAAAGCAGCTCGGGATGGCGCTCGTTCAGCAGGCGCATGGTCTCCAGGGTGTCGGCGGCGTTGGCGAAGGGATCGCCGGGACCGGCGATGCCCGCAACGGTGATGCGCGGCTCCTTCTCCAGGACCTTGTCCATGTATTCCGCGGCCTGGAACGGCTTGAGCACACCGCTGGTCACGCCGGGACGGGACTCGTTCACACAGTCGTATTTCCGATTGCAGTAATTGCACTGGATATTGCACTTGGGTGCCACGGGCAGATGCACGCGGCCGCAGCTTCCGGCGCTGTCCTTATTGAAACAGGGATGCCTGGTGGTGTCCTTGGCGCTCATTGACGAATCCTCCATCGCTATATGTAACCGTAGCCGATGCTACTGTCCGACTGCTTCTTGCCGATGACCGCGTTGACCACGCGATCGAACAAAGCCTGGGCGCCCCCGTAACCGACGGTCCGGATACGCTGTCCGCCGAACCGGTCATGAATGGGGAACCCCACCCGCACCAGCGGCACGCCCCATTCCTTGGCGTAACGGTAGCCCTTGGAATGGCCCACGAGCAGATCCGGGGCGAGTTCGCCCGCCTCGGCGGCGATATCGTGGAAGTCCACGCCCTCGCGGACCTCGGGAGCCACCCGGGCCACGCCGTCGGTGACGCGGGCCACGGCTTCTTCCAGCCCCTTGCCGCGCGAACCGGTCCCGGCCAGGACCACGTCCACGCCGATCTCGGACAGGAAGGCGCACAGGCCGACCACCAGATCCTCCTCGCCGTAGACTACGGCGCGCTTGCCGAAGACGTACTTGTGGCCGTCCACGTAGGCGTCCACCAACCGGCCGCGCTCCAACTCGTAGCGGCGCGGTAGGGGCGTGCCGGAGATATCCTCCAACGCCTCGAAAAAGCGGTCCGACTCGCGCAGTCCCATGGGCAGGCCCAGACGGTGATTCGGCACGCCGAACCGCTCCTCCAGGCTGGAACCGCCGGTTCGTGCGGGCAGGCAACGGCCGAACTCAATGGTCGCCTCGGCCCCGCTCATGGCCTTGATGTCCCTGATGGGCGTGCCGCCCTCGGGGATCTTGACGTAGTCCTCCAGTGCCGGGCCATCCAAGGTCTCGGATATGTCCGGAAGGATGGTGGCTCCGATGCCGAAGTGGTCGCAGATGTCCCGCAGGTGACGCACGTCCTCGCAGGAAACCATGTTCGGCAGGATGTTCACCCGGCCGGTTGGAGCCGCCTTTTCCAGGCAAAGCTGCTCCACCAGGGAACGGACCGCGCCGTGCCAGCCGTCGGTATGGGTGCCGTTGTAGCTGGGGGTCGAGACCCGGACCAATTCGGGAAGATCAAGGTCTCCGAATTCCTTGTAGAATTCATTGAAATACATGGGAACGTCGTCGCCGATGGTCTCGGTCAGGCAGGTGGTGGCCACCCCGATGAGCTGCGGCTCGTACTTCTTCATGACGTTGAGGATGCCCTTCTTGAGATTCGGACCGCCGCCATAGATGGCGTTCTTCTCGCCCAAGGCCGAAGAGGCGATGTCCACCGGCTCGCGGAAATGGGAGATGATGTAACGGCGCATGTAGGTGGCGCACCCCTGCGAGCCATGCAGGAAAGGGATGGCCCCCTCCACGCCCCGGAATGCCAGGGAGGCTCCGAGCGGGGTGCACAGCTTGCAGGCGTTGGTGGTGGAGACGAAATTGGGCCTTGCAGCCTTGACCTTACTCATTGACTGCCTCCTTGCGGACTGCCTCCGCCCGTCCGGCGCGCCGGGGGACGAACCGCCAGACCGGGGACATGACGGATGAATGGATTTCCCGGGCGAAATTGAGCATCCCGCTGAATCCCTCCAGGGCTTCCTTGCGCTCGTGGTTGTGATCGCAGAACCC
This sequence comes from Desulfovibrio sp. Fe33, assembly GCF_028532725.1. Taxonomy (NCBI): domain Bacteria; kingdom Pseudomonadati; phylum Thermodesulfobacteriota; class Desulfovibrionia; order Desulfovibrionales; family Desulfovibrionaceae; genus Desulfovibrio; species Desulfovibrio sp. Fe33. The sequence continues at coordinate 416,845 of NZ_JAQKGU010000002.1, read as the reverse complement.
CACGCCGAGCTTGAAGGCGATGGGCCGTTCCTTGACCCCGCCCACGAACACGTCCACGTCCTTTTCCTTGATGAAATGGGACAGTTCCAGCGGGTTGGCGTCGTCGATGATGACCGTGCCGGGATCGGTGATCTCGGCAAGCTCCGCGTAGTCCTCACTGGTGCCGGTCTGGGAGCCGACCATCACGACCTTCATGCCCAGGTGCCGGAAGGCCTTGACCAGGGAGAACGCCTTGAAGGAACCGCCCACGTACATGGCGACCTTCTTGCCCTCCAGGTCCCTGCGATAGCGGGCCAGCTCGGGCATGAGCCTGCTCAGCTCGTCGCGGACCAGGGTCTGCGTCCTCTCCACGATCCCGGGGTCCCTGTCCTTGAAGAAGTCGGCTACCTTGTAAAGGGATTCGGCCATGTCCTCGATGCCGAGGTAGGAAACGCGCTTGAACGGCGTGCCGTATTTCTCTTCCAGCATCTTAGCCAGATCCTGGGTGGCCCCGGAACACTGAACCAGGTTCAGGGCCGCGCTGTGACACCGGCCGATATCGGCCACGCGGCCGTCGCCGGTCACGTTGGCCACCACCTGGACGCCCATCCTCTCGAAGTACTCGCGGATGATCCAGATTTCTCCGGCCAGGTTGAAGTCACCGAAAATATTGATGGAAACAGGCGATATGTCGGTAGTGTCGCCCGTGCCGACGAGCCTGAACATGGCATTGCACGCGGCCAGGTATCCGGCCCGCTTGTTGCCCTTGAACCCCTCGGACATGACCGGCAGCACCGGGATGCCCTTTTTCTCGGCCATCTTGCGGCAGACCGCTTCCAGATCGTCGCCGATGAGCCCCACGATGCAAGTGGAATAAACGAAAGCGGCCTTGGGGGAATGGCGGTCGATGAGCTCGTCCAGAGCGGCTTCGAGTTTCTTCTCGCCGCCGAAGATGACGTCGGTCTCCTGGAGATCGGTTGAAAAGGACAGGCGATGGAGTTCGGGACCGCTGGACAGGGAACCGCGGATGTCCCAGGTGTATACCGCGCAGCCGATGGGGCCGTGCACCAGGTGCAGGGCGTCGGCGATGGGATAGAGGACCACGCGCGAGCCGCAGAACACGCAGGCGCGCTGGCTGACCGCGCCCGCCAGGGATTCGCGGTTGCAGGCGATGTCGATGGCCCCTTCGCCGGTCCGGTGTATCTGGTCCTTTCTCTCTTCGAGAAGAGTCGAGCTGATCGTACTCATTGTTTTTCCCTCTGTGGCTGGATTGCAATCCCCTGGAGAGCCTTCGGCTCCCCTGGCCCCGCCGCCCCTCACGGACAACCACATCTTTGATGGGGGCGGCGGGACCGCCTTGGGCCGTTCGGTTCGACGCGGATGATGCTGGCGGACGACGGCTTTCGGCATGGGACTCTCGATTCCTAGGAGGCCAGGTATTCGGCGGCGGGCTCGCCGTCTTCCAGGCCGTCCAGAATTGCGTCGATCGCCTCTTCGGAATCCACGCCCTTGAACCACCAGTTCTCGGGCTGGATGACCATCATGGGCCCGGACTCGCACTGCTTGAGGCAGGTGGAACCCACCACCAGCGCGTCCAGGCCGCGATCAAGAATTTCCTCCTCCACGTATTGCAGGAACCCGTCGGTCTGCTTGTGGCAGATGCCCTTGGGATCGCCCGCCGCACGGAAGGACTGGCAACAGATTATCATTCTCTCGGGGATAGCCATTTACTCACTCTCCTTCTTATTGACGCTTGTTTTTCTTGCCTTTTTCCCCGCCGCCGAAGAGCGCGTCCACTGTCCCCTCGATTTCGCCGTCGGTGACCAGCACGGACAACCCTTTGGCGCTCAGGACGCGCCGGGGGTTTTCTCCGGCCGATGCGGCGAGGAGGACGAAACAATCGCTCAAGATGTCCGCCAAAGACTCCCAACGCCCGTTTCCGGAACCCGGTTCCGGAAGATCGCGGACGCCCAGGAGACAGGCCAGGCCGTCGCCGCGAGGCCCGTAGACCATGGCCTTGACGGCGTGGCCCAGGTGCAGGTCCACATCCATGCCGGTGGAGCTGACCACCGCCACGTTGGGCCGTTCCTTCGAAGGCTTGGGGAGAACAGGTTCCCGGGCATCCGGGGCGTCCAGGCCGACGAGGTCCGCGCCGCATTCGCTGAATGCGGGCATGATCTCGATATGCCGGGCCGCGCGTTCACGGACCTCTGCGAGCAATTCATCTCCGGCGGCCGGAGGCGCGTCCGCCGCGCCCTCTTCAGGGGTGAACGGGACCAGGGCCATGATATCCGCGCCCAGACCGGCCATGACCGAGGCGATCTTCTCCACGTGACCGGCGTTGCAGCCGGGATAGACGGTGGTGTTGATCTTCACGGTCAGCCCGGCCTCCTTGAAGGCGGACACGGTCCGGGCCTGGCCCTCGACCAGCAGCCGGGCGGCCTCCTTCAGCGGCACGGTCCGCGTGGACGGACGAATCCAGGCGTAGAGCTTTTCGGCCACTTCGGCGTCCACGGCGTCCACGAGCACGGTGACATGGGACACGCCCATATCCGCCAACTCCCGGGCGCATTCGGCCCCGTTCAGGCCCAGCGTGGTCAGGCAAAGGGCCATGGCCGGATACTTTTCCCGGACCAGACGCAGGGTGCGCAAAGCGGGTTCGGGAACGGCCAGAGGATCGCCGGGGCCGGTGATGCCGACCACGACTATCCGTCCGCCCTCATCCATGATGCGGTCGAGGCGGGCCAGTGCCTCCTCGGGCATCATGACCTGCGCGGGGCCGTTGCCGCCCGCAAAGCGGATGCGGGCGTTGCTGCGCGGAGCCACGGGCAGATGCAGACGGCCCACGGTCTTGCGCGCGGCCATGCCGAAACAGGGATGGAAAACGTATTCTTCGGCGTTGCTCTTTGACATGACGGCCTTCTCGATTTCGGGGTTTGATCCGGGGCGGAGGGGGAAGGTCTCCGCCCCGGACCTGGTCTGAATGCTACAGGACGAGCTCGAAGGTCGTCTCCGGATCGTCTCGGTCCTTGCGATCCAGCAGCAGGGTCAGGATCTTTTCAAGGAGCCTGAGCCCGCCCTTGTAGCCGACGGTGGGAAAGTACTGGTGCCCCTGGCGGTCCAGGATGGGGAAGCCCCAGCGCAGCAGCGGGATGTCCTCGTCGCGGGCGATGTACTTGCCGTAGGTATTGCCGATGAGCAGGTCGACCGGCTCATTCTTGATCCACTGGTGCATGAGGAACATGTCGCCCTTGGCCTTGACCTTGACCTCGAAAGGCTGGTCCGCGCAGATTTCCTTGATGCGGGCCTCGAACTTCTTGCCCGGGGTGCCGGTGACGACGTAGACGGGCTGCATGTCCAGGGAGACCAGGAACTCGCACATGGAGATGAGCTGGTCGGGATCGCCCCAGATGGCCACGCGCTTGCCGTAGAAGTACTGGTGCATGTCGGAAATCATATCCACGAGCTGGCCGCGCTCGTAGGCCACGGATTCGGGCACGGACACACCCGCCACGGTGCGCAGCACGTCGATGAAGCGGTCGGTGGCCGCCAGTCCGAAGGGCATGTCCAGCACGGTGCAGGGAACCTTGCACTTGGCGTCGAGCCAACGCGCCGCGTCCGCGGAACACCACTCGCCGAGAGCCAGGGTGCCGATGGCGTCGCCGGTCTTCTTCAACTGCGCGACGGTCACGCCGCCGTCCGGGAACATCTTGTATTCGCCGGTCAGGGGGGCGTTGAGCACGCCGTCGGTGTCCGGGAACAGGGTGACGTCCACGCCGACCATGGCGCACAACCTCTTGATTTCTGCCATGTCGGCGGGTTCGACCCAGCCGGGGATGACGTTGACCTTGTGGGTTTTCCTGCCGGACGGCTCGGCCAGCTTGGCCATGGCCTTGACCATGTTGGAGAAGCCGGTCACATGGGAACCCACGTAGCTCGGGGTGGGCGCGCCGATGCAGGTCTTGCCCTCCGGAATCTTCCCGGTCTTCTCCGCCTTGTCGAAGATCTGGTTCAGATCGTCGCCGATGGTTTCGGACAGGCAGGTGGTGTGCACGGCGATCACTTCAGGCTCGTAGACCGTGAAGATGTTGTTGATGGCCTGCAACAGGTTGGCCTGGCCGCCGAACACGGACGCGCCTTCGGTAAAGGACGAGGTGGCCGCGGAGATGGGCTCCTTGTAATGCCGGGTCAAGGCCGAGCGGTGATAGGCGCAGCAGCCCTGCGAACCGTGCGAATGCGGGAGGCATCCGTGGATGCCCAGGGCCGCGTACATGGCTCCGATGGGCTGGCACGTCTTGGCCGGATTGACGGTGAGCGCCTTGCGCTCCTTGATCTCTACGGGTGTATGTCTCAGTAAAACCATGGTATTCTCCTATTCCCAAACAAAGGTGGCGGTCAGTTCGGGGGATTCCTGCCAGGGGGCCTTCAGGTAGGACCACACCTTGGAGGTCACGAGCCGATCTATTTCATTGTAGAAGTTGATCGCGCCCTTGAATCCCGCATAGGGGCCGCCGGAGTCGTAGCTGTGCAACTGCTTCATGGGCACGCCGAGCTTCTGGATGGAGAACTTCTCCTTGATGCCCGCGCAGAAGATATCGGGCTTGAGCAGTTCGACCAGCTTGTCTGCCTCGTACTGGTTGAGGTCGTCGATAATGAGGGTGCCCTTGTCCATCTGGGCGTTCATGCCCTCATAGTGCTTGAACTCGAAACCGGCCTCTTCCAGGACCTTGAACTCATCGGGCGACTTGCGCGGGCTGTAGAGCTTCTCGTCCGCTTCGACTTCGATCTCCTCGATATTGCGGGAGTCGGCGTCGACCTTGAGGCCCGGAAGGACATGGCGGCCTTCGTAGTCGTCGCGGTGCGCGAACTCGTAACCGGCGGACAGAGTCTTCATGCCCATCTCGGCGAACAGATCCTGGTAGTGGTGGGCGCGGGAGCCGCCGACGAACAACATGGCGGTCTTGCCCTCGGTGTGCGGAAGGACCTTCGCGGCCGCGGCCTCGACAGCAGGCATTTCCTCGGCGATGACCTGCTCGACGCGGTCGATGAGTTCCTGGTCGCCGAAATACTCGGCGATCTTGCGCAGGGACTTGGCCGTGGACTTGGCGCCGATGAAGTTCACCTTGATCCAGGGTATGCCGTACTTGGTCTCAAGCATGTCGGCCACGTAGTTGATGGAGCGGTGGCACATGACGCAGTCCAGGTCGGCGTGCTGCGCCGAGGCGAACTGGTCGTAGGTCGAGTTGCCGGAGAAGGTGGATATGTTGGTGATGCCGCACTTCTTCAGGATGCGGTCGATCTCGAACCCGTCGCCGCCGATGTTGTACTCGCCGAGAAGGTTGATCTTGTACCGCCCTTCCTTGGGCTCCGCGTTCTCGCCGACAAGGTGGGTGAAGACCTGGTTGTTGGCGATGTGGTGGCCTGCGGACTGGGACACGCCCTTGTAGCCTTCGCAGGAAAAGGCGAAGACGTTGCAGTCGCCCAGCTTCTCCTTCATTTTCTTGGCCACCGCGTGGATGTCGTCGCCGATGAGGCCGACGGGACAGGTGGCAAAGATGCATATCCCCTTGGGATGGAAGGTGTCGTAGGCCTCCTGGATGGCGGCCGCGAGCTTCTTCTCGCCGCCGAAGATGATGTCCTGGTCCTGCATGTCCGTAGAGAAACAGTAGGGCATGTAGTTGTCGCCGTCCGTACCGGCATCGGTCTGGTTGCGGCGGGTGAGCCAGGAGTAGAACCCGCAGCCGATGGGGCCGTGGGTGATGTTCAGGATGTCGCGGGTCGGGCCCATGATGACGCCCTTGCAGCCCGCGTAGGTGCACCCACGCATGGTGATGATGCCCGGGATGGTGCGGACGTTCGCCAGGATCTCGGGCGGCGCCTCGGACTCCGTGGCCTCGTTTATCATTATCTGCTGTGCGCGCTTCCGGGCCACCTTGGGAGGGTACTTCTTCAGAAGCTCTTCCTTGATGTCGGTGGGCATGAGCTGCACCACTTTCTTCGTCTTGGCCATTCTCGATACTCCTTCAGGTTGCCTAGGCTATGGCCTTTGCACCGGTTTCAGCGGTTCTTACGCGGACCGCGTCGCCCACGGGGAGGACGAATATCTTTCCGTCGCCGGGCTTGCCCGTCCGGTTGACGGCCATGACGGCCTCGACCACGTCTTCAACCATGTCGTCCGGGACCACGACCGTGACCATGCGCTTGGGATACAGCTTGCCTTTCTCGCCGAGCACTTCGGCGGCTTCCTCGTAGCCGCTCTCAACGCCCTGGACGACGGCAGCGTTGACGAACCCCTTGCCCCGGCCTTCCGCCGCGTGCGCGAAGAAGGCATCGACACCGGCTTCGGTCAGGGCAGCCTTGGTCTGGTTCATCATGTTCATGCGCACGACTGCGATGACTTCCTTCATTACGCGGCCTCCTCGGCGGCGGCTGTCTCGTTCACGCCGGAGCTGATGGTGTAGACGTCCTCGACATCGGACACGAAAATCTTGCCGTCGCCGAAGGCTCCCTTGGTGCCGGAACGGGCGGCGTCCATGATGGTGTTGATGACGAAATCCTTGTCCGCCGCCTTGACCACGCACATGAGCATTGTCTTGGGAATCTCGTCGTAGGTGACTTCGCCTATCTTTATGCCGCGCTGCTTGCCGCGACCGGCCACGGAGTATTTAGTGACAGCGGGAAATCCGTTATCCATAAGGGAGGCCAACACCGTATCCGCTTTTTCGGGCCGTACAATCGCTCGTACCATTATCATCATTTCAGCTCTCTCCTATCTCTTCTTTATTGTTGGGTTTTGATTGTTTGAAGCTGTCAATGACGCCGTTTTTCAGGGATGCTTTTCCCCCATGGGCGCGGACTCCTCTCGATTCCGCGCCCGCCGGTGCCGCCCGGACGGCGTCAGCTTCGGAATGAATTAAGCAGCTTCCATGATGCCGTAATCGAGCAGGAGCTGCTCCAGCTCTTCGATCTCCAGGGGAGTCGGGATGACGAACATCTGGTTCTCGTCGATGGCCTTGGCGAGTCCGCGGTATTCATCGGCCTGGGGCACGGAGCCGTCCCATTCGATGACGGTCTTGCGGTTGATCTCGGCACGCTGCACGTCGTTGTCGCGGGGAACGAAGTAGATCATCTGGGTGCCGAGCTTGGCCGCCAGTTCGGTGATCAGATCGGCCTCGCGGTCCGTGTTGCGGGAGTTGCAGATAAGACCGCCCAGGCGGACGCCGCCGGATTCGGCGTATTTCATGATGCCCTTGCAGATGTTGTTGGCCGCGTACATGGCCATCATCTCGCCGGAGCAGACGATGTAGATTTCCTGGGCCTTGCCGTCGCGGATGGGCATGGCGAAGCCGCCACAGACGACATCGCCGAGGACGTCGTAGAAGGCGTAGTCCAGACCCTCGGATTCCTCATAGGCTCCAAGAGACTCGAGCATGTTGATGGAAGTAATGATGCCGCGGCCTGCGCAACCGACGCCGGGTTCCGGGCCGCCGGACTCGACACACCAGGTGCCGCCGAAACCGGGCTTGCGGATATCGTCCAGCTCCACGTCCTCGCCTTCCTCGCGCAGGGTGTCCAGAACGGACTTCTGGGCCAGACCGCCGAGCAACAAGCGGGTGGAGTCGGCCTTGGGGTCACAGCCGACGACCATGACCTTGCGGCCCATTTCCGCCAGACCGGCGACAGTGTTCTGTGTGGTGGTGGACTTTCCGATGCCGCCCTTTCCATAGATCGCTACTTTCCGCATGATTTCTCCTCCAAAGGGTTTGTTTGCGTTGATGGCCTCATTTGGCAAAGCCCGTGCCAATCTACTCAAATACAAACAACATATTATTATTAATGGAGAAATATAAAATTACACAACGACTGCGTCACCTACCAAAAGTGTAGGACGCGACCACGGCAACAGACACAACTGTAGGAACCTACAAAAACGTAGGTTGGTTCATCCTTTTTTTGTTAAACAACTATTGTTGCAATTTCAGTATGTTACAATTCAAGCCATGTTTGGCACCGTTCATGCTCAAGGAGGAATTATTACCGGCAACCATCCACAAGGACGAAGCACATGTTGATCGACACCACACTCAGGGAAGGAGCGCAGCTTTTCGGGGCCTACTTTTCCATGGCGGCCAGGGAACGGATCGTATCCGGCCTGCTGGCCATCGGCGTGGAAGAGATCGAGCTTGGCTGGGTCGGCCAGGAAGGGTTGGACGAACTTCTGCGAAGGGCGAAAAAACGGCGCGGCCGCACCGCCCTGTCCGTCTGGTCGCCCTGCCGCGAGACGGACATCCGCACAGCCGCGCGGTTGGGAATCGAACGCATCAGCATCGGCGTCCCGGTTTCCGACCTGCACATCGAAAAACGGCTCCGCACCAACCGCGAGGGGCTTCTGGAGCGATTGGCCCGCACCGTGCTCGCGGCCCGTCTCATGGGCATCGAATACGTTTCCGTAGGACTTGAGGACGTATCCAGGGCAGATCGGGACTTCGCCATCAAGGCGGCCGGGCTGGCGCAGGATGTGGGCGCGTCCCGCGTCCGCCTGTCAGACTCCCTCGGCCTGCTCACCCCCGCCGCGACCATGGAGCTCGTTGCCGCATTCAGGGACAAGCTCGATATCGACCTGGCCGTGCATTGCCACGACGACTTCGGCATGGCCACGGCCAATGCCGTCACCGCGCTGTCCGCCGGGGCGGATTACGCCGACGCCAGCCTGCTCGGCATAGGCGAGCGGTCGGGCATCGCGGCCATCGAGGAGCTGGCCGCCTATCTGGCAATCAAGGAGGAAAGCCATGCGTATGATGTTCAGAACCTTGGCGGACTCTGCCATTTCGTTTCTGAAGCTGCCGGGGTACCGGTTCCCCGAACCAAGGCGATCGCGGGCAAGGACATTTTCGCTTGCGAGTCCGGCCTGCACGCGCACGCCCTCAGCAAATCACCCGGTCTTTTCGAACCGTTCGATCCCGAGCGCATCGGCGCGAACCGGATGGTCGCGGTTGGCGGAAAAAGTGGGCGAGCGGCAGTGGCCCGCGCCCTCGCCGACAACGGCCTCGACCTTCCGGAGCAGGGGCTTGCGGCCCTTGTCCACGAAGTAAGGAAACTGGCCTGGGAGTTGGAACGCCCCCTGACCGGCAGTGAATTGACCGAACTCGCCAAGAATTAGGAGACACCATGTTCAGGAAGCTGCTCTTCATCTGTCTGTGGCTCTGCGTCCTGTCCGGCACCGCCGCCACCGGCGACGCGCCCGGGCCCGCAACCCCGTACGAGGCCCACGCGCACGTCACGGTCCGGTAGGCGCGCCATGGATGTTTCCTCGCTTTTGGTCACCGGCAACCTGGCCCTGGCGGTCACCCCGGTCCTGCTCGCCCTGTGTATGCCCCTGGCCTACTGGCTGGCCATGTCCGACGCCCCGGGCAAGCGGTACATCGAGGCGGCGTGCAACCTGCCCATGGTCCTGCCGCCCACGGTGCTCGGCTTCGGCCTGCTCATGCTCATGAGCCCGAAATCGCCCTTCGGAGCGGCCTGGGAAGCCGCCTTCGGTTTTCCCCTGCCCTTCTCCTTCACCGGCCTGGTCCTCGGCTCCCTGGCGTACAGCCTGCCCTTCGGCGTGCTGCCCATGCGCGCGGCCTTCGAAAAGGTCGAACCCGGCATCATCGAAGCGGCGCGCTCCTCGGGCATGACCGGCTTCCAGGCCTTTCGCCACGTGGTCCTGCCCAACGCCATGGGCGGCGTCACGGCCTCGGCCGCGCTGATCTTCGCGCACACCGTAGGCGAGTTCGGCGTTGCGCTCATGCTCGGCGGCTCCATTCCGGGCCGCACCAAGGTGGCTTCCATCGCCATCTTCGAACACACCGAGGCATTGGAATACGGCCAGGCGGGCCTGCTCTCCCTGGCCCTGCTGATCGTCAGCTATGCGGCCCTGCTCGTCATCGGACGGTGCAACGCCGCCGGACGCGCCGCATCGCCGCGGGCCACGGCTCGTCGGACGTTTCCACGCGACGCCACTTTTGAAAACGCCAAGAGAGGTTTTCATGCGGACCATATCCACGCAGTACGGTGAATTGATTCCCCAGCACACGGCCGACGACTTGCGGAAACGGGAGATTTTGCCCGTGGAGCACCACGCCTCGGGCGGAGTCAAATCTGTTCCCCTGGAAAATCGGACTGTTATCTCCACACCGGTGGGGGACATCCCGGCCGAACTGGTGTCCTTTCATGAGAACGGCTCGCTCAACCGCATCTTCCCGCTCAACGGCAAGCTGTCGGGCTATTGGAGTCAGGACGACGAAGCCGGACTGGCCGAGCCGGTCGCGCTGACCACGCCCATGGGACTGATCCGCGCCCGGCTGCTGAGCGCAAGCTTTTACGACAACCAGAGCCTGCGCAGCCTGACCCTGTGGCCGGGGGAAACCGTGTCGGTCCCCACTCCGGCAGGTCCCATCGAGGCGCACATCGGGGTGAGTTTCACCCGCGACGGCCGGGTGCGCTCCCTGGAACCGGCGAAACCCGTCGCCGTGTCCACACCGGCGGGTGAGATTACCGCATACGACCCCGACGCCGTGGGCGTGAACGGAGACGCCAACTCGCTGGCGTTCGACGATGAGGGGAAGGTCTGCCGGGTGGCCACCACGCTGACCGCGCTCATTGCGGTTCACCCGGACGGGCGCACGCACCGATACGTTCCCGAATACAGGGAGAGCCTGTGCAGCGAGGCCGAGCGGGAGGTGGTTCCCATGCGGGTGGAATTCGACAGGGACGAGGTGCGCATCGCCACAGCCCCGGATCAACCGGCCACGGTCCTCCGGGGAAAGGGGTACGTCTTTTTCGCCGAACCGTTCCTGCCGCAGTTGCCCGACATGTTCACCGGGCTGCGCTGTTCCGTGTAGGGACTATTCCAGCCCCTGGCGCATCATGAACCGGAAAACGGTTTCCACGAACTTTCCGGAAACCACGTCCGGCAAGGCGAAAAAGGGCATCTCGCCGGACACCATGGACCCGGTGTAGGCAAACCATATTTCCGAGGAAATCTTGCTCAGGGCCGGAGTGATGAGGGTCTCCCACAGCCCCCCGGCGTCATGCTGGTCCAGTCCGAAGGCGCGGCACTGGATGGGTCGGTGCTCGAAGAGCAGACACTTGTCGTCCTTGAGCAACGGGCAGACCGCCCCGGCCTCGGACAGGCAGTATTCGCCGTCCTCCCCCGACCCAAAATCTTTGGCGGCCTTGCGCTCGGCCTGGGCCGTGGCCACGGCCCGCTCAATGACGCTGAGACGCTCCTCGCCGGACAGCTTCTGATTGATGCGGTGGGAAATGTACACGGCCTCCGCCAGGGTCAGGGAGACCGGAGTGGAGCAACACTGGCTGTGATCCAGGCCGCAGGCGAGCCCGTCGACGGCCTGGCCGCTCTCGTCCACACGCTGGACCAATTCCATGTAGTCGTTGAAGAAGGGCGAAAGGTCCACCAGGCGCTTGAATTCCAGGGACGGCTCACGCACGGTGAGCTGCCCCGACTGCTTGCCGTACTTGCGGATGGTCCGCCACTGGACAAAGTTGGCGGGCTTGCTCTTGAGCTTCTTGAGCGCCTTGCCCGCGAGCTTGTGGCCCAGCCCCCGCCGAAGCAGATAGGCGTTCAGGACCGTGCCGGTCCGGCCTATGCCGTGGCGGCAGTGAATGAGCACCTTCTTGCCCAGGTAGATGGCCTCGTCCAGCCACTCCAGGGTCTTCTCCAGCTCGATGAGGCCGGGCGCCTCCTCGTCTTCCAGGGGCAGGTAATGCACCTCGAATCCCGCGCCCTTCTCGATGTCGTGAAGATCGCAGAACTCCCCGCACAGGTTGAGAATGGCGTCCACCCCCTGCGCGCGGATGGCCTCAAGCTGAGGATAGCTCATGGGCGCGTTGCCCACGCCGAGCTGGTCCGTTACCCAGGTGACCTTGTAGGCAAGCGTGTTATCAGCCATCGCGAGACTCCGCATCCTTGATGAACCGTTCGACCTCCGCGGCCACCTGCTCCTCGGTCTCCATGCGCATATCCATGAGCCGGGTCACGGCCATGAGATAGCCCAGGCGCATAAGCAGCCGCCTGATGTCGTTCTCCGGCAGCCGGGCGCACTTGGCGTCGATCATGTCGCCGCGCGTCGAGGTCTCGAACCCGTAGCGGTCCAGGACGCGGCGGATGAACTCCAGCCGGAGCAGCCGCTGATCGAACCCGGCCCCGCCTCCCTTGAAGCGGAAATTGATGTAGTTGGCCCCCTGCTCCGGCCCGCAGATGGCGTCCACCACGGAGAAATGGTAGCCGAAGCGGACCATCAGGTGCAGATAGTCTTCGGAAATAAGCCCGTAGCTCGCCAACAGCTTGGAATCAAAGCTGAAAATACCGCCCGAGACCTTGTCGAACTCTTCCCAGTCCATGGCGGTCAGGCGCGAGGGCCATCGCACCCGCTCGTCGGAAAGCCCGTACCACAATGCCCACATGGGTCCGCACTTGATATCCTGTGGTGAAATGGTCTTGCCTTCGCCCGCATTGGCGAAGAAGCCGCCGCCCAGGTCAAGAATGTACATGACCAGCGGCAGGCTGGTCTCCAGCCGTTTGGCCGAGTTCATGCCCCGCCCCTTCTTGTCCATGACCGAAAACATCTCGTTCACGGACTTCTCGTGGCAAAAGCGGACCACGTCGTGCAGGGACTTGCAGCCCATGGGCGTAAAATCCTCCGCCTGAGGGTCGGTCAGGTTGAGCTTGACGGTCAGAGGCACGACCCTGGCGTACTGCTCCACCACCCGCTTCGAGACCTGCTGTCCATCGCGGGCGCGGGTCATGATGGCCTCGACGCAGCCGTCATAAATGGCGCCGTTCGTGCCGTCCACGGTCACGAGCTGACCCGGTTCGAGCTTGGCCTTGACGTCGCCCACGACCACCGGCACGCCGGATTCGCGGGCCACGGAGGCAAAGTGGCTGGCCCGGCTGCCCGTGGTCGATATGACCCCGTTCATCTTGCCGATGAAGGTCAGGAGGGAGGGTTTCAGGCTGGGCGTGACCACCACTGCCCCCTCGGGAATCTGGGCGATACGCTCGCCCGTGGAAGCGAAATAAACGGTTCCGCAGCCCGCGCCGGTGGAGGCGCGCTCCAGTCCTTCGGCGATGGGCCGGGCCGACAAGGGCAGGGGGTCCTTGGCGGCCTGGGCCTCCTCGCGTTCCTCCTGCAAAGGACGGGTCTGCAAAATATAGAGCTTGCCGGTGACGTCCTCGGCCCACTCGATGTCCTGGGGCTTGCCGAAGGCTTCTTCCAGGCGCATGGCCAACCTGCCCAGACGGACCAGGGAATCCTCGGAGGGCAGTCCGCCCGTTTCCGGAGTGCAGTCCGCGTCCAGGCGCGGGTCCGCGTGCCGGGTGAGCACGGCCTTGTCCGGGGAGGTGGAGCCGTCCACCAGCCCATGCCCCAGCCCGCGCACGCCGTACACGCCCATGGCCTCGCGTCCCCGGCAATCCGGGTCGCGGCTGTAGAGCACGCCTGCGGTGTCGGCGTCCACCATGGGAATGACCAGCACGGCCATGGCCGTCTCGCTGTCGGTCAGCCCGTTGGAGATGCGGTAGGCCACGGCGCGTGGGCAATACTTGCCCGCCAGGACCCGCTTGTACGCCTCAAGCACGTCGTTAGGCTGGACGTTCAGTTCCGAGGCGTACTGCCCGGCGAAGGATATCTCGCCGTCCTCGGCCAGGGCGCTGGACCGCACGGCTATGAGATCGTCGCCCTCGATGATCTCGGACACGCCGAAGCGGATGCCCCGGGCGATTTCCTCCGGGACCTCGGCGGCCAGGATGAGCTCCTGCATCTCGGCGGTCAGCCGCGCCAGCAGATCACGGTCTCCCACGACCATCTGCCGCAGCCGCTTGTCGATCTCCTCGCCCAGGCCGTTGAAATCGACGAAGTAGTTGAAGGCGTTGGCCGTGACCACGAAGCCGGGAGGCACGGGAATGCCCTCCAACCCCTTTGCTCGGCCCAGGTTGGAGGCCTTGCCGCCGGCCAGTTTCGGAAGTGCCCCGGCCTCTTCCAGGGACAGGATGTACGGCGGGCCGACTTCGGGTTGCTCAAGCTCCAGCGCCATGCGCACGTAGAAGTCGATCTTGCGGAAATATTCGGGCAAATCCATGTACCGGGTCGGATTCATTTCCACCAACTGCCCGGCCATGGTGGCCACGGCCGAAGACAGCCGGTTGGTCATCCAGACCGCGCGCTGCCGGTCGGCCAGCCGCTTGCCGTAGAACATCTCCTCCAGGTCGGCGATCAGTTCCAGGGCCACGGCGTCGTGAGCCAGAAGGGATTTGAACGCCTCGTATTTGCGCCTGAGCAGGGTGCCGGGAGCAAATACCTGATAGGTCCAGTGCCTGAAGAGCTGTTTGAGATACATGAATCTTCCTTGGCTATACGATGATTGCGGCCAGCCGCTCCGGCGCGCTCCGCTATTCCCCGGTTCCGAGGACCTCGGCCACCTTGGCCTCCAGTTCTTCCTTGTTGATGGGCTTGACGCAATATTCCTGCGCGCCGAGGCGCAGGGACTCACGGGCGGTCTCCAAGGTGGGGTATCCGGTGAGCATGATCGCCTTCATGTCCGGGTTGACCTTCTTGAGTTCCTCCAGGGCTTCCACCCCAGTCATCTTCTTGAGCTTGATGTCGAGGATGGCCAGATCGATCCTGTTGCAGGCCGAATGTTTCAGGGCATCCTCCTCCTCGGTGAAGTTCCAGACTTTGTGGCCCTTCCGCTCCAGGATGCGCTTGACCAGCATCCCGGCATCGGAAATATCGTCGAGTACCAATATATTCGCCATCATCTACTCCTTTTCAGGCTCCCCGCCGTCCAATCCCTGATGGTCCAGCGGGAGGTTCACTTCAAAGACCGTTCCGCCGCCTTCGGCGCCGCCCTTGGCCTCCGGAGGAAATCCGAAGCCCTCGGGGACCGGGCTGATGGCTTGGATGTCGCCGCCATGGTCCTCGATGATGCCGAAAGAGACGGACAGCCCAAGACCTGTGCCTTTATCCACGGCCTTGGTGCTGTAAAACGGATCGAAAATCTTCTTGAGTCCATCCTCGGCGATGCCCATGCCGTTGTCGGCCACCCACAAGGAGACGATGCCGCCCGGGGTATCCAGACGAGTGCGGATGAGAATGGTGCCGCCGTTGCCGTCCATGGCGTCGCGGGCGTTGGTCAGGAGGTTGATCCAGACCTGCTTGAGCTTCTCGGGATCACCGTAGATGATCGGATAGCGGTCGTCGAGTTGGGTGAGGATCGCCACCTTGTCCAGCTCCAGGGTATGCCGCACCAGTGAGACCGCTTCCATGACCGAGTTGTTGAAGCACATTTCGCGCTTGGCGGATTGTGTCTGGCGGGAGAATCCGAGCAGGTCGGCGACGATCTTCTTGCACACCTGGGTCTGCTTTTCGATGATGGCCAGGTCCTGGTGAATCTGGCTGTCCTCGTCCACATCCTCCTGCAACAACTGGGCGTATCCCAAAATGATGCCGAGCGGAGTGTTGATCTCGTGGGCCACGCCGCCCGCGAGCAGCCCCAGGGACTCCATCTTCTGGGCCTGGATGAGCTGGTTCTCATACCGCTTGATGTCGGAGATGTCGCGGTCGGTCCGAAGCAGCCCGTCTATACGACCCTCGTCGTTGAAGACCGGGACGCAGACCACATGAAACCAGTGTTCGCCGCCCCCCGCCTCGACCATGACCTGGGTGTCCAGACGCCGCCCGGACTGAAGAATGTCGCGGGCCGCCATGTGGCGTTCCTCGGCCTCGGCTTCAGGGAAAAGATCGAAATCGGTCTTGCCCTCGATCGCCGCCAGGGACATGCCCACGGACTCGGCGAAGCTCTTGTTGCACCCCCGGTAGCGCATGGTGGCGTCCACCAGGGAAACTCGGTCCGGGGTCACGTCCAGGATGGTCCTGGTCAGCCGCTGCTGATCGCGCAGGTTGCGCTCGGCCCCGCGCAGCTCCTCGATGTGGCTCTTGAGCGACAGCGCCATGACGTCGAAGGTCTCGGCCAGATCCTGAATCTCGTCCCCCGCGTTCTCGCGATACACGGGACAGAGGCGACAGGACTGGAGGCGGCACTGGAAATTTCCCTCGTTGTTGCAGTCCGGGCACATGGTCCCGGCGATGTACCAGCACCGCCGCTTGGTCTCGCCGTAAGCCGGGCACTGCGGGGTGTTGCAGTTCTGCTTTTCCCAGCAATGAACGCCCCAGGAAGGGCCGGAAATGGTGTCGAGGTTACCCATGAGCATTTCCTCGGCATGGCTGCGCAGCCGGTGCAGCCGCGCGGTGACGCGACGGGCGAAGACCGTGCCCAGGGAGGTGGCCAGGAGCAGGGCCCCGGCGAAGAGTCCGGCCATGAGGGTGATCTGACGCTGCACGGCCAACTGGATGCGCGCCTGGGACAGCCCGATGCGCACGGTGCCCAACCGCCCCTCGGAAACGAGAACCGGAGCCGCGAAATCATAAATGCGGCGGGAGCCGTCGGCCAGGAGCTGGATATTCAGGGGCTCGCCCTTCTCCACCTTGTTGGCGTTGATGAGATCAACAGGAAATCCCTTCTGGAAGGTGTGGACCATGACATAGCCGTTCTTGTCCTGCACGAAGGCGTAGATCACGTCCTCCACGGTGGACTGTTCGTCGACCATGTTCTTGAGCCGGAGAAAATCGCGGGCGAGCATGGGGTCCACGGCCCGCACCGACAGCCCCTCGGCCAGGGCCGAGCCGCGCTTCTTGCTCTCCTCCACCAGGGAACTGGCGCTCATGGTGCCCACCAGCGGCAACAGCAGCACGGCCATGCCCACCAGAATGGCGGACATGCCCAGATTAAGCTTGGTGCGGAACTTGAGCCTGGGGAAAATGCGCATGAAGCCTACCGATCCAATTGGAGTTTTTCGGCCAGTTCCCTGACCGGATCATAGTCGATATCGCGGGCCGGAATGATGCCCTTCATGCCAGCGGCATCCAGGATGGCCTTATGCCCGGGAATGTCGCGGTCCAGGGCGAACATGGCCTTGGCCACGGCCTCAACCACCGCCGGATCGAGCCCCTTCCGGGCCGCATAGACCCAACCGGGATACGGCTGGGTTTCGGCCAGGATGCGGATGGCCCCGAGATCGATCTTCCCGGCGACGATGTCCAGGGTGCCCTTGCGGATGGTGCCGATGTCATACACGCCCGCGTGCACGGCGAGGACGACCTTCTCCTGCTTGCCTCCGGGGCCGGGCGCGAAGTCCACGGTCTCGAAATCTTCGATCTTGATGCCGTTATCGTAAAAAAGTCCGAGCGGAAAGAGATATCCGCCCGCCGAATTGGGGTCCACGGCGATCCATCGCTTGTCCCGGCAATCCTCGACGGTCGAGACCGCAGCGTTGTCCGTGCGGGCGATGATCTGTCCCCGGAAAAACGGCTCGCCCGACGGTTCGATGACCCTGGCGAAAGCCTGCGCCCCGGCCTTGGCCAGACGCACGTAGACGAACGGGTTGGAATAGGAAATGTCGATCTCCCCGCGTTCGACCATCTTGACGTGCTCTTCGAAGGTGTCCGGGAAGATCTGCCTGAGCGGCAGCCCGGTGGTCTCGCGCAGGTATTCCAGCAACTGGCGATGGCGCTGATAGGAGATGGTGTGGGAATATTGCGGCAGGTAGGCATAGGTAATGGCGTCGACCAAGCGCGGGGCCACAAGGTCCTCGCGCTTGGACAGATTCACCTCGACCGGCTTCTCGTCCGAGCAGCCGCCATGCAGCGCCGCCAGGATAAGCAGCGCCATCAGGGTCACACAGGTCTTCATTCCGGTTCTCATCATCTCTCTCGCCATATGACGCATCTGCGCCGTGTTGCGGACATCCCTTGAAACAATACAAAAAACCGGACCACATTCCAACAATTCATATCACTTGGCAACTCGCCCGCAAGACAGTATGTACAGTGCGGATCGCATCGACGCCCGAAACCAAGGAGATATGCATGGCATCCACCTTTCACATCCCCATGAGCAAGACCGTGCTTGCCCTCTTTCTGCTTATCATGACCAGCGTGGCCGCGGTCGTGGCCTGGAGCTTCAACTCCGGCCTGACCTGGACGGCCATCTGCCTGATCGCCGTGGCCGGGCCGCTGTCGCTTTTCTATTGGTACATGCTCTACATCACGCCCAAACGGGCGAGCATCACCGTGGCCGACGAGGGCATTCTCCTGGCTGCCCCGCCGTTCGCCTCGGCGGTCATCCCCTGGGCCTCGGTGGAACGGGTCTTTCCCGTCGACCTGAAGAACGACGAGGCGTTCAAAGTCGGCAAGACCCGCAAGTACATGACCTTCGGCGGCTACAAGTCCGGCGTCGTCGAAGTGAAGGACGGCAAGGAGGCGGTCATCGTCTCCAACCGCAACGACGTGCTCTGCATCAAAACCGCCGAACGGTTCTACCTGCTCGGCCCCTCGGACCTGTCCGGCTTCACCGAAGCCGTGGAAAAAGCAGCCCCATAGACGTCGGAGTCCGGTCTTATTAAAGAACAAAGCCGCCCAAGGGCGGCTTTCTTTTTGCGAAATCTTTTAGGACCCCTCCGGCAGAGGCCGCTTCTTCATGACGGCTTCCCGATCTTCTTCACTGAGCAGGTCGGTAAACGTCATCATCTCGTCCCCGGCCTCGTTTTCCTTGACCCGCCGCTTTATGGTCTTGAACAGCGGCAGCCATGGCTTGGACAGGCTGAAAAGATACCGGACCAGAATATAGGCGGGAATGAAAATAAAGGACGGTCCCACGGAACCGACGAACGGGACGGCGAAATCGACCTCGCCGAAGCGGTAGTACAGCCAGCCGATGCCGAAGGGGACGACCCACAGGGACGAAGCGAAAAGCGCGATGCGGGCGAAGAAATTCTTGCCGAAGGCGTCGTTTGCGATGGAGTTGCAAGCCTTCCAGGCGGTCTTGTCCTTGGCGCCCAGCGCCCGGACAGACATGTTGTGCTGGTCCACCATCTCGCGGTTGATGGATGCAAAATGACGTTTGTTCAGGAAATACACCCCGGCCATGCACAACTCGCCGATAACAGTAGCGACGAGGCAGACCCAAAAAAGGCCGACGACAAAGCCCACGTAGGCGTTGCCGCTGGTGCGAAAAGCCCAGATCAGCCAGGGGTCGAGAAATTCGTAAACCATGGTGCCGGTCATATCAAAATCCGTGATGTTTTATGGAGGCCGCCCGTTCGGGCGGCCTCCAATTATTCATATTGCTGCTAGATGGGCAGCGCGATGCCGAAGAAGCCCCTGAGGGTGTACTTCAAACCGACGTACAGCGCCAGGATGATGAAGAGGCGCTTCAGCCAGATGTCCGGGATGTACTTGGAGGTCTTGGGTCCGATGATGGAACCGATGACGATACCCACCAACTCGGCGCCGATCAGGGTCCATTCAACCGGAGTGGACCGCAGGAGCATGTAGGAGGCGATGGAGTTGGCCATACCGACGAAGACGGCCATGGCGGAGGTACCGGCGACCAGGTACATGGGCAGACCGGCCACGGAGGTCAGGAACGGCACCAGCAGGAAGCCGCCGCCGACGCCCAGGAAGGAAGCCAGGGCGGAGATGAAGAAACCGCCGATAACCGGGATCAGGGGATTGAAGCTGAATTCAACGCCGAAGAAGGTGAATTCGCAGGAAGTGGCGGTGAACTTCTGGACCTTGACGCCCATCTCAGCCATGTCGACGGTGCCGCCGGCCTGCTGATCCTTGACGGACTTCTGGAAAGCCTCGGCGGCCTTCTTGGCGGCCTTCTTCTTCTCCTGACCCTTCGGGGTGGTTTCGTAGAAGAGGTAGCAGCCCAGGAAGAGGACGAACAGACCGAAGTAGCCGATGTAGGCCTTCAGGCTGATCTTGCCGGCGGTCAGCCAGGGCACCAGCCAGGAACCGGAAACGGAGCCGATGGCCAGGGCGATGCCCAGCGGCAGCACCAGGCGGCCGGCCTTCCAGTAGTTGAAGGAGGACAGGGCGGCGGAGCAGCCGACCAGCCACTGGTTGGACACGCGGATGGAGTCGGTGACGACCTTGTTCAGCTTGGCGCCCTTGCCGAAGGAGCTGGCGTAGTCACCGAGGCCGTAGATGGTGATATGACCGACACCGGCCATGATGCCGCCGAACGCGCCGACGGTGGAGAAGATCCAGCCTACCCAGATCGCCCACAGGAGGCCGATGAGGATGTTCAGTTGCGGACCGCCGGGGATGCCGAGATAGCCGGGCTCACCGGTGGGTTTGGCCTCGGCGATCGCGTCGGCCAGGCGGTCGGCCAGGGCGGGTTCCGCCATGAAGCACACGGCGGCCACCAGGGCCAGCATCAGGAAAGTTTTTTTGGAACGTAACACAGTTACCTCCTCCTCAGAATGGTGTTAAAGGACCCCAAAATGTCACCCCGCGTCCCCCAAGGCCGCGGAGTTGCTACCCAGTCTATTCCGGCCGCACGAAGGTCAGGGCATTCGCCGTGCAGCCGACAACGCAGGCAGGTGTGCCACCGGCATCCACCCTGTCCACGCAGAAATCACATTTCATAATCTTGCCGGTGGCGTCGTTGAACACCGGCACGGTCCACGGACAGGCGTCGATGCAGGCCTTGCAGCCGTCGCACTTGTCCATATCGACCAAAACCAACCCATCCGCGCGCTTGTACATGGCCCCGGTGGGACATGCGGACACGCATTCGGGCTTCTTACAGTGACGACAGTTCAGGTACTTCAGCTTAGCCGAAGGTTTACCATCCTCGTCGGCGATGGGTCCCTCGACTTCGAGCCGATTGAGGGAAATCCCAGCGGGCACCTTGTTTTTCACCTTGCAGTGAACCAGACAGGCGTTGCACGCAATGCACCGCTTTTTGTCGAATTTGATTCTGTAACCAGCCATTTTCCACCTCTGCAGACTTGGATTTGGGCGCGCAGTTTTGTTAGTAGTCCAGGAACTGAAGAAAAATCCCGACTTGGTCAACAACGTTCCACCTTGTGATATCTTTCCCAAACAAAACGGATCATAACCGATTTTTATCTCCGATTGAAACAAAAATCATGTTATTAATTTCACATTCCGGGTATATGTTGCCCAGGGTTGACGGGAACGCCTATGTTCCAACCGAATTAAAAAAAGCGCGCAGAATCATCACTGTATGTACAGGAGGAGTGTATGGGTAAGGAATTTGTAAAGAGCATTTGCGGAATGTGCTCGGTACGGTGTCCCATCGAAGTCGAGGTGATCGACGGGAAGGCCGAGTACATCCAGGGCAATCCCGATGCCCCCGGCATCATGGGAGCCCTGTGTCCGCGCGGCGCCGCCGGGACTGCTCTGACCTACGACGAGGACCGTCCGCAATACCCCATGGTTCGCACGGGCAAGCGCGGTGAAGGCAAATGGAAACGCGTGTCCTGGGACGAAGCCCTGGACTATGTGGCCGACGAGCTGACCCGCATCCAGGAAATCTACGGCAAGAATTCCGTTCTCTTTTCCGATCGCGGCGGCCCCTTCCGCGACTTCTACCGGGCCTTTCTGCGTGGCATAGGCACGGCCAACTACAATAACCATGACTCGGCCTGCGCCCGCAACGTGCAGAACGCGGCCCTGTCCGTATTCGGCTTCGGCCGCAAGGGCGTTTCCTACGATCTCAAGAACGCCAAGCATGTGATACTCCAGCAGCGCAACATCTTCGAAGCCATCAACGTGGCCGAAGTCAACAACCTGCTCAACGCCATGGGCAAGGGCTGCAAGCTGTCGGTCATCGACATCCGCGCCAACGTCCCCGCCACCAAGGCCGACAACTTCTTCATGATCCGGCCCGGCACCGACTACGCTTTCAACCTGGCCGTCATCAACGTCATCATTAATAATGAATTGTACGACAAGCAGTTCGTCGCCGACTGGGTCGAGGATTTCGACAAGCTCGCCGAATTCGTCAAGCCGTACACCGCCGAATGGGCCGAGGCCGAAACCGGCATCCCCGCGGCCGATCTGATCGACTTCTGCAACCAACTGGCCGAGGCCGCTCCGAGCGTCCTCTGGCATCCGGGCTGGATGACTGCGCGCTACACCGACTCATTCTACATGACCCGGACCATATACATCATCAACGCCCTGCTCGGCGCGATCGGCGCCAAGGGCGGCCTGCCGTTCATGAACAAGCCCGGAGACGTGGGCGCCAAGGGGCTGAAGAGCTTCATGGAGATCTATCCCAAGCCCGAAGGCAAACGCGCCGACGGCGTGGGCTGGATGGACGGCCGCAAGCACTTCGACCAGGGCCCCGGCCTGGTCCACCTGGCCTACGAGGCCGCAGCGACCGAGGACCCCTACCCCATCAAGGCTTACATCGCCCAGCGCCATGACCCGCTCATGGCCTTCCCCGACAAGGACGAGGTCAAAGCCATGTGGGACGACATCGAACTGCTGGTCTCCGTCACCTTCTCCTGGTCCGACACCGCCTGGAACGCCGACGTGGTCCTGCCCATCTCCCCCTATCTGGAACGGGACGAGATTCTCATGACCAAGAACGGCCCCAAGCCCGCCTTCCAGGTCCGCAAACGCGCCATGGAGCCGGTTTACGACACCAAGGCCATCTGGGAAATCTACGCGGGACTGGCCAAGCGCATGGGTCTCAAGGAGCTCGACTACACCGACATCGAGGACATCTGGAAATTCCAGCTCGAAGGCACCGGCGTGACCATCGAGGACTTCGAGAAAACCGGCATCGTCTCCCTGGCCGCCGAACCTCTGTACAAGCCGGTCAAGGAAGGTTCCTTCAAGACCCCGTCCGGCAAGGTCCAGATCATCGACGCCAAGCTCGAAGCCGACGGCTTCCCGTCGCTCAAGCCCTATGAGGCTCCGGAGCGGCCGCCGGCGGACAAGTTCCGCATCACCTTCGGCCGTTGCGCCCTGCATACCCAGGGCCACACCGTGAACAACTCGCTGCTCTTCGAGCAGATGCCCGAGAACGTTTTGTGGATCAACACCAAACGCGCCGAAGAACTCGGCATCGCGCAGGACGAGTACGTCAACGTGTCCAGCAACGGCTACACGGGCAGGATCAAGGCGTTCGTCACGGACTTCGTCCATCCCGAGGCCGTATTCATGATCCATGGTTTCGGCCACGACCTGCCGTGCGAATCCCGCGCCAAAGGCATGGGAGCCGCCGACAACATGCTGATGCCCAAGGGCATCAAGAAGTGGGACCGCTGCGGCGGAGCCGTCGCCATGCAGGAACACTTCGTATCCGTCTCCAAGGCATAACTGCCATCACCCCCATACCCTGAAGAGACCGGCAGCAGCCCCCGCCGCCGGTCTTTTCTTGTCCTCGGCGGGGAGGCGCCTTCCCGAGCCTCCCCGCCGACAGCGAATCGGCCTCGCCCCGGAGAGCCGGGGGAACTGACCGCAGACGCGAAAAAGGGGCGGCCCGCCAGGACCGCCCCTCTTTCAATTCGCCGCCGCGATGTGCCTAGCCTTCGGCTATCCAGGCGTGGAGTTTTTCCTCGAACATGGTCCTGATCTCCTCAAGCCGCTCGGGCGTTTCCGCTTCGAAACGGAGCACGAGAACGGGCTGGGTGTTGGAGGCGCGAATGAGCCCCCATCCGTCGGGAAATACGGCCCGCACGCCGTCGATGTCGATGGCGTCGAACTTGGAGCTGAAGTATTCGACGGCCTTGCCCACCACACGCTCCTTGAGGGCTTCCGGGCAATCCACTCGAATTTCCGGGGTGGACCAGGTCTTGGGCCAATTGAGCTGTTCGCTCATGGGCTTGTCGGACCTGGAGAGAATCTCGACCATGCGCAGGGCCGCGTAAGTGGCGTCGTCAAAGCCGTAATAGCGGTCTGCGAAGAACATGTGGCCGGACATCTCACCCGCGAATTTGGCCCCGATCTCGCGCATCCGCGCCTTGATGAGGGAGTGGCCGGTCTTCCACATGACCGCGTCGCCGCCGTGGGCCTTGATGTCCTCGTACATGAGATGGGAACACTTGACCTCGCCGATGATGGACGCGCCGGGAAAGGTCTTGAGAATGTCCCGCGCGTAGATAGCCACAAGCTGGTCGCCGAAGAGCAGGCCGCCCTTTTCGGTGACCACGCCGATGCGGTCGCCGTCGCCGTCCAGGCCGATGCCGATATCGGCTTTCTCCCTGAGCACGGCTTCCTGAAGCGCGGTCATGTTCTTCTCCACCACCGGGTCGGGATGGTGGTTAGGGAAATCGCCGTCCGGCTCGCAGAACAGGCGAATGACTTCGGCCCCGGCCTTTTCCAGAGCGTCGGCGGTGAGATTGCCGCCCGTGCCGTTGCCGCCGTCCACCACGACCTTGACAGGCCGCGCGAAGGTCACGTCTCCGGCCAGCTCTTCCACGTATCGGCCAAGAATTTCCTCATGGCGCACGGTACCCTGGCCCTGGGGGAAATCCCCCTCCTCCATGAGCTCGTAGATGTCCTGAATGGCCTCGGAGTGGATGGTGCTGATGCCCTGCCAGACCTTGAACCCGTTATATTCCGAAGGATTGTGGCTGGCGGTAATCATCACGCCCGCAGTCTCGCCGGACTTGGTCACCGCCCAGTAGAAGGCCGGGGACGAGACCTGGCCTATGGTGATGACGTTCACGCCCGTCCCGTTCAGACCGCGCGCCAGGGCCTCGGCATAACCCGGCGAGGAATGGCGGCAGTCATGGCCGACCACGGCTGTTCCGGAGCCGCGCTCCAGAAAATACCGGCCGCAGGCGCGGCCCAGCCGCTCGACCCATTCCTCGTCGAAATCCTTGTCCACCACACCGCGAATGTCATAGGTCCTGAACACTTCCCGCGTGATCGGCTTCATCTTTATTCCTCCCTGCCCGTGGAGACGGGCAATCGATCTTGTCTCGTTTACCCCGGCCGCTTGGGCCGGAAGGATACTAACTCAAGAACCGGACGTCGCCGGGGCTTCCCGATCCGGCCGTCATCGGCCGGTGCGCGTCCCGCTTGCTCTCATCGTATATAGACATTTTCCCAGAAATTCCACCTGAACGCCCGCTGCTTCGACACACAATCGTCACCAAACCATTATTGACATATCCGCATAAGCGGATATCAATTCTCTCATGGAACAACTGGCGAGACGATTCAAGGGCCTCTGCGACCCCACACGGCTGCGGGTCATCCGGCTGCTCGACCACGGCGAACTGTGCGTCTGCGACCTGACGGCCGCCCTGGACCTGCCCCAGTCCACGGTATCCCGGCACATGGCCTTCCTGCGCAACGGCGGCTGGGTGAACAGCCGCCGAAAGGGCAAATGGATCTATTACACGCTGGCCCAGCCGCAGAACGAAATACAGGCCGAGGTGCTGCGTGCGTTGAAGCAGCACCTTCCCGCCCTGCAACAGGCTGAACAGGACCACGCCCGGCTCATGAAGCACCTGGCAAACAAAACCCATAAAACCTGCTCGTAAACAGCAAAGGAACGACCGGATGACCGAAACCGCGACCAAAAAGCTCTCCTTCCTGGACCGCTACCTGACGCTGTGGATTTTTCTGGCCATGTTCATTGGCGTGGGCAGCGGCTACCTCTTTCCCGATGTAAAGCGGGTGGTGAACGCCTTCCAGGTGGGGACCACCAACATTCCCATCGCCATCGGCCTGATACTGATGATGTATCCGCCCCTGGCCAAGGTCCGGTACGAGGAGCTGGGAAAGGTCTTCCGCAACTACCGGTTGCTCGCCCTTTCCCTTGTCCAGAACTGGATCATCGGGCCGGTGCTCATGTTCGGCCTGGCCGTAACCTTTTTGTCCGGGCACCACGACTATATGGTCGGCCTTATCCTCATCGGCCTGGCACGATGCATCGCCATGGTCATCGTCTGGAACGACCTCGCCGACGGGGATTCCGAATACTGCGCCGGTCTGGTGGCCTTCAACTCCCTGTTCCAGGTCCTCTTCTTCTCCCTGTACGCCTACGTCTTCATCACGATCCTGCCGGGCTGGTTCGGACTTGAAGGCGTGGTGGTGGACGTGTCCATGGGCCAGATAGCCGAAAGCGTATCCATCTACCTGGGCATTCCGTTCGTGGCGGGCATGGTCTCGCGGTTCATCGGCCTCAAGACCAAGGGCCGGGAGTGGTACGAAACGGTCTTCATTCCCAGAATCAGCCCGCTGACCCTCATCTTTCTGCTCTTCACCATCCTGGTCATGTTTTCCCTCAAGGGCGACCGGGTCGTGGCCCTGCCCCTGGACGTCGTCCGCATCGCCATCCCCCTGACCATCTACTTCCTGGCCATGTTCCTGGTTTCCTTCTACCTGTCCTGGAAGATGGACGCCACCTACGAGCAGGCGGCCACCCTGAGCTTCACGGCGGCCTCCAACAACTTCGAACTGGCCATCGCCGTGGCCATCGCGGTCTTCGGCATCGACTCGGGCGAAGCGTTCGCAGCGGTCATCGGCCCCCTGGTGGAAGTCCCGGTCCTCATCGGGCTGGTCAACGTGGCCGTGCGCTTCAAGCACCGCTACTTTCCCCATGCCAAGGAAACCCTTGAGGGCGTCTGCCATGTTCGCCGAACGCCGTCAAAAACCAGCTAGGAGTTTGAAATGAACATACTTTTCCTTTGCACCGGCAACTCCTGCCGAAGCCAGATGGCCGAAGGCTGGGCCAAAACGCTCAAATCCGGCGAATTCACCGCATGGTCCGCAGGCGTGGAGACGCACGGGCTCAATCCCCTGGCCGTGAAAGTCATGGCCGAGGCGGGCGTGGACATCTCCGGGCACACGTCAAAACTGGTCACGGACCTGCCCCAGGACACGGAGTTCGACTACGTGGTCACGGTCTGCGGCCACGCCAATGAGAACTGCCCCTACTTCCCGGCCAAGACCCGAGTGGTCCACGTCGGCTTCGACGACCCGCCGACCCTGGCCCGGCCCATGACCGACGAGGCCGAGATTCTGGCCGTGTATCGGCGCGTCCGCGACGAGATAAAGGAATTTGTCGAGGGATTGCCGGATTCTCTGAACACCGCCCCGTAACTTGCCCGAAGAACGGCCCGGAACCGGCCCGGCGGAATGACAAAATGACGCAAACGCGCGTCCGGCTCAAGACAGCCGGACGCGCGCTTTCATCAGGGGGAAAAAGGTATCCGTTCAACGCACATATTGAGGCAGGACCACATGGACGGAAGTGACGCCTTCCGTGGATGTGTCCAGCCGAATCGTTCCGCCGTGCGCCCGGGCCACGAGCATGGCCGAATAAGCGCCCAGCCCCTGCCCCCCCGGCTTGCCCGCGGTTGAATACTTCTCGAAAAAGGAATCCCGTATCTCCAGGGGGACTTCACCCGTATTACGGATGTCGATGGTCACAACGCCGTCGCGGCAGCCATGCCCGATGGACACGACACCGCCCCGAGGCGACCCTTCGAGAGCGTTGCGATAGAGGTTGGTCATCATGCTGAAAATGAGGACTTCGTCGCCGTCCATGAATCCCACGGACGGCGGGTCGCCGCCCGCCACAACACGAGTCCCGATCTCACGGGACCGGGCGTAAGCCTCCTGCAGGCTGAGAATGCGGCGCAGGAGCCTGGCCAGGTCGAAGGTGGATATCTCGGGCTTGAACGTCCCGTCCTCAAGACGGGGCAGGTCCACGGAAATACGCAACATGCCGAGCATCTTGTAGCAAGCCTCTTCCACGGCTTCGAGGAGCTCCTCCTGGAACGGGGTCAGGTTGCCTTCGGCCTGAAGCACCTTGGGCGCGCCCAGAATGCCCGCCAACGGCGTGCGCATGTCGTGCCGGAACATGCGGTCGAAGTCCTCGCGCATGGCTTGCGCCTCCTTGCGCGCGGAAATATCCCGCAGAGCTATCACGCGAAAGGTCTTGCCGCGTCGTTGGACCATGGTGGGCCGGATTTCGCAGGGAAAAGTGGTGCCGTCCTTGCGCAGCGCCACGGCCTCGCAGGGTTCGTCAGACCCGCTGCGCACCGCGCTCAGGACTTGCTCGCGGCAATCTTCGTGCACCCATTCCACGTCCGGACGCCCCAGGACCTCCTCGTCCGAGTAGCCGAACAACCGCCTGGCGGCACGGTTCTGGCCGACGCACACGCCGTTATCGGAGAGCAGCAAGGCCTCGAACGCGGCGTCCGACAAGGCCCGGTAAAGCTCGTCCCCTTCCGGGAGCACGCGGCCGCTCTCTTCCAACGTCGACCGGACCAGCCTTGTCCTCATGTCCCGCAATTCCGCAATCAGTTCCTCTCTGGATTTGTCGTCGTCAGACGGCATTCTCCCCCCGATCCCGTTATAGATAGAAACAACGGCTATTCACATAACACATGTGTGTATAAAATAGAATCCCGCAACAGCCCCACCCTTAAAAAAATACAACCTTTTGAACTCCCTGGAGAGAAAAATGAGGTGTCGGAACCGCTTCGCGGCAATCGCCGGGCGGCTTCGCCTGCGGCGTCCGCGCAAGCACCTTCGGCGCGGTTTTTCCGCTCCGCGGCGATCTGCCGCGAAAGCGGAAGAGTTAACGATATTGCCCCCCCAAAAAACTCGCCGGCTCATCTCCACTTCGCTCACGGCAGCACCGATAATTCTTTCAAAACAATGCGGCATAAGCGCACCTAAAAGCACATGTTATTCGTGATTATATGCCAATCAAAATGACAACATCTCAAATAAAAAATCAATTTTTGACATGATGAAGTTAATCCGTTAACCTTCTTTTTCATATTTTGCCGATGCATATCCTTCAATGTTGTTTTTAAGTTGTAACAAAAATAATCGGCGACAATACAGTAATATATCAATTACTGCATTAGCTTCACACTAGTGTAAAACACTATTGCATTACAACTTAACTGTACCATAATCAAAACAACATTAAAATCGACGTAGCAAAGTTACTACATGCCATCGACCTCGAAATGCCATAGCGGACCGGGAACCCTGTCCGCACGTCGACCGTTTGTCGTCACGCCTTGCGGCCTCCGCGACCGGGTTCCCCTCTCCTGATTCCATTTCGACAGTTGTTTTTCAGACACTCCCCCTGCTCTCGCGCAAGGGGAGCCTGTCGCCACTTTCAACGGAGTAACCATGGGACAAATCAACGTAGAAAACCTTTACAAAATTTACGGGAGCAAGCCCAGGAAGGGCCTTGAGATGCTCACGCAGGGACACGACAAGGCCTCGGTCCTGAAAAAGACCGGCATGACCGTGGGCGTGAACAACGCGTCCTTCACCATCGAATCGGGCGAGATATTCGTCATCATGGGGCTGTCCGGCTCCGGCAAGTCCACGATGGTCAGGATGCTCAACCGGCTCATCGAGCCCACGGCCGGGCGCGTGGTGGTCAACGGCGAGGACGTGACCGCCATGGACGACGACGAATTGGTCAAATTCCGGCTGCACAACATGAGCATGGTTTTCCAGTCGTTCGCCCTCATGCCGCACCAGACGGTCCTGGACAACGCAGCCTTCGGCCTGGAACTGGCCGGGGTGGAAAAGGCAAAGCGGCACGAACGTGCCCGCGAGGCCCTGGATCAGGTCGGCCTGACGGGGTGGGAGGACCAGTACCCCTCGCAACTGTCCGGAGGAATGCAACAGCGCGTCGGGCTCGCCAGGGGGTTGGCCGTGGACCCGGAAATTCTGCTTATGGACGAAGCCTTCTCGGCTCTTGACCCGCTCATCCGCACCGAGATGCAGGACGAGCTGCTCAAGCTCCAAGAGGAACATCAGCGGACCATCGTGTTCATTTCCCACGACCTGGACGAAGCCCTGCGCATCGGCGACCGCATCGCCATCATGGAAGGTGGCAACGTCGTCCAGGTGGGCACGCCCGACGACATCCTGCAAAACCCAGCCAACGATTACGTGCGCGCCTTCTTCCGGGGCGTCGACCCCACCGGAGTCATCAGCGCGGGCGACATCGTCCGCGACTCGCACCCCACCATCGTGGTCACAAAGGGGGGCAGCCTGCGCATCGCCCACGAAATCCTGAGCGGCAGCGAACTGGAATACGCCTACGTCGTGGACTCGCACCGCCACTTCCTCGGCGTGGTTTCCTCGGAAGGCATTCGCAACGCCCTTGAGGCCGGACTGCCCGAGCAGCCCCTCAGCCAGGTCTATCTGCCCGAGGCATGGACCGCGCACAAGGACGACTCCATGCAGGATATCCTGCCCCAGGTGGCCGCCGCCATCTGGCCCATTCCGGTGGTGGACGACAACAACCGCTACCTCGGCGTCGTCTCCAAGAACCGATTCCTCAAGACCCTGCACCGGACCGAAAGCGTCCTTTCGGAAGGAGGCACCCAATAATGTTTCAAGACGCGATAATACCACTCGATCAATGGGTTTCTGTCGCCGTGGACTGGCTGGTGGACTACCACCGCGACTTCTTCCAAATGCTCAAATGGCCCGTGGACAAACTGCTCACCGGCTTTGAACACGGCCTGACCACCCTGCATCCGCTCATCGTCATCACCGCGGTCTGCTTCCTGGCCCTGAAGTTTTCGGGCAAGCGGCTGGCCTTCTTCTCCCTGCTGTCCATGTTGCTCGTAGGCTTCCTCGGCCTGTGGGAGGACACCATGACAACCCTGGCCATGGTCCTGTCGTCCGTGGTCATCTGCGCCCTGATCGGCATTCCCCTCGGCATCATGTCCGGCCGCAGCGACAGGTTCGAGGCCGGACTGCGGCCCGTGCTCGACGCCATGCAGACCACTCCCGCCTTCGTCTACCTCGTGCCCATCGTCATGCTCTTCTCCGTGGGCAACGTGGCGGGCGTGCTGGCCACCATCATCTTCGCCCTGCCGCCCATCATCCGGCTGACCGGGCTGGGCATCCGCCAGGTCCACCCGGAACTGGTGGAAGCGGCCCAAGCATTCGGCGCGACGCGCAGACAGGTGCTCTTCAAGGTCCAGATCCCGCTGGCCATGCCGACCATTCTGGCGGGCCTGAACCAAACCATCATGATGGCCCTTTCCATGGTCGTCATCGCCGCGCTCATCGGCGCGGGCGGACTCGGCTCCCCGGTAATCCTCGGGCTGAACACCCTGGACATCGGCCGCGCCGTGGTCGGCGGCGTGGGCATCGTGCTCATGGCCATCGTCCTGGACCGCATCACCCAATCAATGGCTAAAAGAAAATAAACAGATATACAAGGAGGTTCCATGAAACTTATGCATCGCACACTGGCCGCTCTGTTCGCGGTCCTGATCGCGACTTCCGCCATGGCCATGGACATGAAACCCGGCAAGGGCGTCACCGTCCGGCCCGCGCGCGCCACCTGGAACACCGGCTTCTTCCAGGAAGCCCTGGCCCGTCGAGGCCTGGAGGGACTGGGCTACGACGTGGAAAAGCCCAAAGACCTGCAAAACCCCATCGCCTACAAGTCCATCTACCTTGGCGACATCGACTACTGGTGCAACGGCAACTTCCCGCTGCACAACCCCCAGTTGCCCAAGAACTTCGACAAGAGGGCCGTGATTCTCGATCCGATCATCAAGGCGGGCGGTATGCAGGGCTATCTCGTATCCAAAAAGGAAGTGGACGAATTCGGCATCAAGTCCCTGGACGATTTCAAGCGTCCCGAGGTGGTCAAGGCGTTCGACCTGAACGGTGACGGCAAAGCCGATCTGACCGCCTGCCCTCCGGGCTGGGGCTGCGAAAAGGTCATCGCCAACCACATGGAGACCTACGGCCTGGACAAGTACATCAAGCCCAACAAGGCCTCCTATGAAGCGGGCATGGCCTCGGCCATCGGCGCGTACAAGTCCGGCAAGCCGGTATTCTTCTACACCTGGACGCCCAACTGGACGGTGTACAAGCTCAAGCCGGGCGAAGACGTCATGTGGATCAACGTGCCCGAGAAAGGCGACGTCGGTAGCACCGTTTCCGGCGTGACCGGCGCGGTCACCGATCCCCTGCGGCCTGGCTTCATCGTCTACGACATCACCGTCGTGGCCAACAAAAAATTCATGGAGAAGAACCCGGCTGCCGCCGCCTTCCTCAAGAGCTTCAAACTGACCATCGACGACGTCAGCGCGCAGAACACCCGCATGAACGAAGGCGAAAAGTCCGACAAGGATATCGCCAAGCATGTGGATGAGTGGATCGCCGCCCACCAGGACACCTGGAACGGCTGGCTCGAAGCGGCCCGAAAAGCGGCTGAATAAGCCGCAAAGACGACGGCCGTGCGCTCGCGCAATGACCGTCTGACCTCAAACGAAAGAGACTTCGCCGATTGTCGGCGAAGTCTCTTTTTTTCATGGAACTGTCATTGGGCTTCCGGCTGTCGAAACAGTCGCTCTCCTAGTCGCTGACCACCTCATAACGTGTGGACGGACCTTTGCCCTTTTTGACCAGGACCCCGCGCTTCACGAAATCCTGTAGATCATAAATGGCGGTACGGGTGGGGAGGTTGCCGCCCACCAGATCCTGATATTGCTTGCGGGTGACGGTGCCCTGCCTGCGAATGACGTCCCAGGCTTCCTTTTGCCGGGGGTTGAGGCCGGAATCTTCGGGCGAAGCCGGTTGCGCGGCTGCGGACGAGGTGTTTTCCGAAACAGCCGGCCTGGAACTGCCGTTCCTGTCGGGATCGTCGGACTGCGAAGGCGCGGACCAGGTGCCGAAATCACTTTCCAGCCGAATTTCCTCGGGCTGAATGACGTCCGTTTCGGCCATGACCGCGGCGCGGGTGATGCAGTTGACCAGCTCGCGGACGTTGCCGGGCCAGTCATGGGAAACCAGCTTGGCCAGCGCGCCCTTGCTCAGGTCCAGGTGCTCGCGACCGGCCAGTGCCTCGGCCTGCTTGAGATAATAGACCGAAAGCAGCGGGATGTTCTCGCGGTTGTCGCGCAGAGCGGGCGTGTTGATGGAGATGACCTTGAGCCGGTAATACAGGTCCTCGCGGAAGGTGTTGTCCTCGATGAGGGACGGGATATCCACGTTGGTGGCGGCCAGAATGCGCACATCCACCGTGACCTCCCTGTCGCTGCCCAGCGGTTTGATCTTGCGCGAGGCGAGCGCCCGGAGAAGCGACTGCTGAACCTTTGGCGAAGCGGACTGGACCTCGTCCAGGAAGAGAATGCCGCCGTCAGCCTCGATAAAGGCGCCATTACGGTCGTCCTTGGCTTCAGAAAAAGCTCCCTTTACGTGGCCGAACAAGGCGTCGAGAAGCAGGTTCTCGTCCAACGCGCCGCAGTTGATGGAGACGAACGGTTTTTCCGCCCGGCTGGAGTGGGCGTGGATGGCCTCGGCCACGAGCTGTTTGCCGGTGCCGGTCTCGCCCGCGATGAGCACATCCACCTCCACCTGGGCCGCCTTGAGAATGTTCACCTTGAGGTTGGCCGTCGCCGCCCCAACGCCGACGATTTCAGGAATACGGCTCAGTTCATTCTCCATGAGCAACTCCCGCTCGCGCTCCAGCGAGATAGGCTCGCGGTTGTTCACGTTGAGAATAGCCTCGTCCTTGGCCTGAATCTCCACCACCTGCTGTTTGACCCGGCGGATGATATTGTTGATGGACTCCTGGAGCACGGTGATGTCGTACCCCCTGTACGGCAGATCGATCTCTTCCATCTCCTCCAATGAATTCAACCTGTCCATGCACATCGCCAATTCGCGCACAGGCTTTGTCAGGATGCGCCCGAAGAGGAAGATGAGGATGGAAATGACCACTATGCCGCCGATGGTCACGAACAGCATGACGTCCATGTTCTTGTAACCCGCGATGATCGGTAACTGGCTGCGGTCCACAAAGACCACCCCGCCGCAGATTGTGGGCGGCCCTGACGGGTCGGCCCGGAAAAGAACCGGAGCATAGCTGAAGTAATGGGAATCCACGCCGGATTCGAACGAGGCCGTTTCCTTGACCCGGCTCAGGCCGCTTCCGCCCTCACGCACGGAGGCCACGGCATCCCAATACAGGGTATGCTTCTCGTTGGGCCGGAACGCGGCCGCGTTGCCCGGCTTGCCCAGGGAGCCGTCGAACCCTTCACGGGCCAGAAAGGTGGTCAGCTTGCCGTTCCCCTTGGCGTAGTCCGAAGACTGGAAAAGAATCCATCCGTCGTTGTTGAAAAAATAGCTGAAGCGGAGTTCATCGCTGCGGGGAAAGGCCCACAACGGTGATTTGCGCGAATTATACCAGGAAAGGAGATTGCGCAGATTGGTGGCCTCCACCGACATGAACATAACCCCGGGAGGCTCGGTTCCGTTTCCCGGACAAGCGGTGTAGAATCGGACAACATTAGCCGTCCTGTAGCGGTTGGCACTCTCCTGGGTGGGCATGGGATAGGTTACTTCGAATATCTCCGAAACGGCCACGCCGCCCGGCTTGAGCGACTCCAGGCGGTCCAGTTCGGAAAAGAGGGACGGCCGCACGCGGTCCAGCTCTTCCGGAGCAATTTCCCGAACGGCGTCGCCCTGCCGGACCAGGATCACGGGATTGCCGCCCGTCGCCGGGAGATAGCATAGCTCGAAGTAGGGCTTGCCGCCCGCTTTCAGCAGTCGGTTGAACGCATCGCGCAGGCTGTCGGCATCGGTGCGCCCCCCCGCGAAAAACAACAGGTCCGTGCGGCATCCCTCGAGGTACTGCTCCATCTCGTGGGCAACGGCCAGGGTATTCTGGCGCACGGTGCGGCTCAGCGCGATTTCGATGAATTCGTCCGAGACCTTGTAGGAGGCCCAGCCCGTGAACAGCAATATCCCCACGATGGAAGGCATCATTGCCAGGAGCAGCTTGCCCCGCAGGCCGAGCCTGCGCACCAGCCAGGGAAAATGCTTGCGCACCCAGTTTGACAGCCAGTTGCCAGCGACGATCCGTGACGGCATGGGAACCTCCCGAGCTTGCTTGCGGCCCCTGAAAAAAGACAAGCGCCGCCCTACGTTAATTTGCCGTTATGCCGCCCGAAGCCTCTTTGTCAAACCATTTTCGGCATGATGGTTGCTAAATACCACATGACACCATAACGTAAGCTACATATTTTGCGCGATTTTTTAACTACTTGGAATAAAAATAAATTTTCAACACATCTTGCAAATTAATCAGGCAGAACAGCTATGGCAAAGCAAACATCGTCTTGCGGGATTCACAGATTGCTCCTCATCACCATGATAGTCATCCCTGCGATCCCCCTGCTCATATCGGCAGCTATCGGCTTTTACTCCTTTGCCGGGGCGTCCAAACAGTTCGCAACCTCGTCCATCCGGCAGGCCGCCGTGGACAGGGCCAAGCTCATCGACGAATTCCTGCACGAGCGGCGCAGCGACCTGGAATCGTTCCTCGCGCTGATCCCCGCCGACAATCCGGCCGGAAGCGCCGCAGCGGAGGAAGTTGCAGCATGGCTGCGGGTCGGCGGACAGGTTTTCCAGGACATGGGCCTCATCGACCCGAACGGCAGGCACGCGGCTTACGTGGGCCCCTTTGGCTTGGCCGACAAGAATTACAAGGATGCGGACTGGTACAAGGAGACGCTGGATAACGGCTTCTACATCAGCGACGTTTTCCTCGGATACCGCAAGGTGCCCCACTTCATCGTCGCCGTGGTCAGACGTATCAACGGCCAGGCATGGGTCCTCAGGGCCACCGTCAACCCCACGTTTTTCGGCAACATGGTCAATGCGCCGGGCATCGGCGACTCCGGCGAGGCCTATATCCTGAACCTGGAAGGCGTGTTGCAGACCAGCCGCAGGTCAGGCGGCGCGCTGCTTGAGCGGGACGCCTACCCCTATCCGGCGCAGGAGGAAAACCTCGTCTCCTTTACCGGCTCCGACGGCGGAGAGGATTACCTGTTCGCCTCGGCCCGGCTCAACGACGGCAACTGGAGGCTCGTTGTCCGCCAGAAGAAGGAAGAGGCCTTCCAGCCGGTGCTCATGGCGAGCTACACCGTAATCGTCGTGCTGCTCTGCGGCGGAGGCGTCATCATTGTTCTAGCCCTGATCGTCAGCCGCCGACTGACCGAGACCCTGCGCACCCAGGCAGAGGCCGTCAGCAAGCTTGAGGCCCAACTGCTCCAGGCCGCCCGTCTTGCCGAATTGGGCGAGATGGCCGCAGGTTTCGCTCACGAAATCAACAACCCGCTCCAAATCATGAAGACCGATCTCGCCCTGCTGGAGCTGACCCTCAAGGACGTTACCGACGTCTGCGCCAACCGCGAGGCGTGCGACGAACTCAAGGAAATCGCCGATCAATTCCAGGTGCAGATTGGTCGCTGCGCGGCCATCACCCGTGAAATCCTGCGTTTCGGCAGGCAGGACGCGCCGCAAGTCCAGGATGTGGACCTGACCGATTTTCTCCCCAAGGTCGGGTCAATGATCCGGAACAAGGCGGCGGTCAACGGAATCGAAGTGACCTGTGAAGTGAAGCCGGATATCCCGGCCGTTCTCGCGGACCCCGGCCAGTTGCAGCAGGTCATGATAAACCTCCTGAACAATGCCATCCACGCCGTGGTAGACCGGCACGGAGCAAAGGGCGGCCGCATAGACGTCGAGGCGCGCAGAGACGAGCGCGGCTGGGCCGTCGTCACCGTGAGCGACAACGGATGCGGCATCAATCAGGAGAGCATGTCCAAGATATTCATGCCGTTCTTCACCACCAAGGCGCCCGGCCAGGGAACGGGTCTGGGCCTCTCCGTCTGCCACTCCATCATCGACTCCCTGGGCGGGGAGCTGACGGTGGAAAGCGCAAAGGGCGAAGGGACCACCTTCACCGTCCGTATCCCCGGCAAGGATGCGTAGATTCGTCTTCCGACCTGGACGGATCACCGAATGAGGGGACGGGACTTGGGTCCCGTCCCCTCTCTACTTTTCCCGGGCCTCGGCGGTCATCAATTCGATCTGCTTCAAGTAGTCGGGATAACGCATGAGATAGAAGGAAAGCCCCTTGGCGAAGTTGCGCCCCACCAGCCCGTCCACGAAGAGCATGGACACGGCCTGCTCCTCGCGCAAAATCTGCTGCGAGGACAGGAACACCGCCCGTTCGTCTTCGGACATGGCCTCCAGGGCCTGGCGCAGGGCCTCGCGGGCGCGCGGCTTGTACGCCATGATGTATAGCAGATCCAGGGCATTGGCGATGACCTCGGGTACGCGATCAAAGCCGGATTCCTTGGAGAAAGCCAGGAATTCAGCAGGCCTGTTGAGCATTCCAAGCATATCCCTGGTCGGAAAGGCGATCTCCAGGCGCGAATATATCTCGAAAACCTGCCGCAACTTCTCGGAGTAGTCCCAGCGGCGCATGGCGATATTCCGCCTGCGGTCCGCGAAACCTTCGATGACGCCGGCCACGCAGTCCGAGGCGAGCTTGGAGATGACCGCCGCCCAGAGTTGCAATTCGACCATGGGATTGGCCACCCCGGACAGGAACAGGATTCCCTCGGCCGCCATGTTGAACAGCATGGCGATTGGGATGGACAGGATGCTGCGGAAGAAGTTGGCTGCGGCGGCTTCCCTCGGAAGGCCCCGAATTACATTGTGGCTTGAAATGTACACTCCATTGGTCAGCGCCATGATTGTATACAAAAGCAATGGGTTGGTGGTTGTCGTCACGCCCAACCCCTGATCCAGGACCACGGATTTACACAACCAGTCCAGAAGCGGAACGGAAAAACCCGTATAAAGCAGTGATTCCGAAATGCGCTCCCAGTTGACATAGTCGTTCCAGGCGAGGAACGGCGATCGGCGGAATCCGCCGCCTCCGAGCACCGACTGAATGACGTTGCGCAGGCCGGTGATGGAAAACCAGATAACGCCGCCCAGATAGGCCAGCACCCACCAGTCCTTGGTCAGGTAAAAGGTCAGGAATGCCGGAATGAATCCTGCCAGGACCTTGAGCACGTTCTTGAGCCCGGTGTTCAGGTGACCGGGTGACGGACGACGCTTGCAATAGTCCTCGGGCTCAAACAGGCTCAACCCATTGCCTTCGCAACGCTTTCCGCCCAGCGCGACCACATTGCTCCCTTCCGCCTCGGTCACGGCGTATCCTTCGACCCGCCACCCGCTCGACGTGCGGCAGACCAACCGCCGCAAAAGGGAAAACTGCGCCGCCAGACGAACCATGGCGTTCCACAATCCCCGCCCCCGCCCGGGCATGAAGTACTCGTTGGATTTGACCACGGCCCCCTGCATCGGGATGCGGTCGGCGCGCATCCGGTCGATCTCGCGTTGCGCACGCAGGGGCAGGGTTTCGATCACGGCAAACCCCATGCCGTGGGTCCGGGTGGAACGACCCGTGGAGCCGGACCCGATGCTCGTTCCCAGCGGAAACCGCTTGTAGAATTCAAGCAGCAGGTAAAAGCGCTCCAGCAGGTCTTCCAGCGACCGCAGGCGGTCGTCGCGATCCGGCGCATCCATCTCGCGGACATGATCCATGCACTCCCGGATGAGATGCTTGAGCTTGACGGCGTTCTGTTCGTTAAGCGCCTTCTGCAACTGGCTGAATGGCATCCGCTGCCGATTCTGGCCGGGTTCCAGGTGCTTGGTGTTGAATATTTCGAGATGGGATATCCGGCCCCGGCACTCGAACAGGATTTCCAGGACATCCTCCAATTCGAGATCCGCCAGAATCAGGGTCAGGTGGCTGGAATGCGCAGCATTGCGCAAACGGGCGGTCAAATCGGCCGGACTCAGGGAAAGGAGCTCGGGCATACCCTCGGGTCTCGGCTCATCCGGATCGGGGATATCCCGGTTTTCTTCGGGAGAAAGATACCGTGCCGCGATGGTGTCCACATCCAGGGCGTCCAGGGATTCGACCTGCATGGCTATGGCCGCCTTGGCGTCGTAATCGGCCTCGGAATACCCCTGGCGCAGGGCGGCCACCCGCTCCTGGAACAAAGGCATGGCCCTGGCGTGGATGTAATTGCCGAGGTGCAGGACGGAAGGCTCCTCCACGCCCAGATCGGCGACCATCGCGTCATAATCCACCGGGGCGAGCATTACCCCGAATTCCTTATATATGGACTGGCGGTGCCGCTCATTGAAGGCTTGGGCCACGGCCCGCACATATTCGGACCGGGAGGAGCGGACCTCCCTGCCCTGCTCCATGAGCTCGCGCACGGCGTCCACACGGAACAATCCCTCAATGTCGCAATCATCCCGCAATCCGCCCGGGCACCAGACTATCTTGACGAAACGGCCCCGATGCAGGGCGCGATATTCGATGCCGATGCGCACCTTCACGCCGAGGATAGCCGCCGAGGAAAGCAGTTCCCTGGCAACGGCCAGGTCCACGCAGTCGTAGTAGACAACCGTAAGGTAGCGAATGCCTTTGATCCAGGCGTCCATGACCAAATGGGTGGCGGATTTGCGCCCTTTGCTGTTGGCGTCATGCACCCGGTCGTCGAAGGCTATCTGATTCCACTCCTCGGGCATTTCGAGAAGATGGTAACGGCGCAACTGCTCGCGCAGAAAACCGACCTTGCCGGCTGCGGCTCTTCTGAAATCGTGCGCCAGTGCCAATTGACGGCAACGGTCGCCCTTTGCGCGAACCAGTTCTTTGCCGATCTGGACCAATACCCTCGCCCGGTTGTTGCGCATACCCCCTTTGGCGGCGGTCAGCGTTTCGTCCCGAAGGGCGATG
Source organism: Desulfovibrio sp. Fe33 (assembly GCF_028532725.1). Lineage (NCBI taxonomy): Bacteria > Pseudomonadati > Thermodesulfobacteriota > Desulfovibrionia > Desulfovibrionales > Desulfovibrionaceae > Desulfovibrio > Desulfovibrio sp. Fe33. The sequence continues at coordinate 377,335 of NZ_JAQKGU010000002.1, read as the reverse complement.
AGCGCCTTGGTCCGCTCCGAGGCCTGGTCGGACTTCAGGGATTCGAGCAAATGCATGATGGCATAGGCGATACGCAAGCCCCTATCTGCTGCCAGTTCCTTGATGCCATGTGGTTTAAGGTATGGCTCAAGCAGGGTCTTGAACTGCGCCCTGTCCACACCCCTATTTAAAACATTTTCTACTATTTCCAGTAGCTTATAGTCATTTTTGTCATAATATAACGAGGGCTTCATCTCATTTTCTCCTCGGTCCCCAAGACCAATATCGTAACACAACTGTAACAAATCCTAGCAGTATCCATGCCTCTCGTCATGAAGAATGCAGGGCGCCGCATGGTTTTCCCCCGCAATCCCAGGAAGCTGTAGGCTTTCAGCCGTCTTCCCGCAACTCCTCCCTGCCCCTCGTCTTTTTACCGTTCAGCCCGATTTTGCGCGCAATCTTATCTGGCAAAATCATCGCGCAAACATTTTTGCATAAAAATATACTTAAAAACAAGCATGTTATGCTTGGCACACGAGTTGCTAGGTTAGGACAGCTTTTGCGGAATAAACCGATCAACCCAACGGTGACATCATGGAACAGATGAAAATCCTGCTCGTGGACGATGAAGAGCGACTGCTCAGCACCACGAAAAAACTCTTCGAGAAGCTCGGCATCGAGGCGCGAACCGCGACCTCCGGTACCGAAGCCTTGGAGGTGCTGAAGTCCTACGAGGCCCATGTGATCTTTCTCGACATCAAGATGCCCGGAATGGACGGCATGGAGACGTTGCAGCACATCAAGAAGGACTATCCCATCAGTGAGGTCATCATCCTCACCGGCCATGCCACCATGGAGACCGCTGTTGAAGGTCTCAAGCTCGGGGCTTTGGACTACCTGATCAAGCCCGTGAGCATGAAGGACTTTCTCAGCAAGGCCGAAGAAGCCTTCGAGAAGGTCACTCTCCAAAAACAGAAGATACGCTCCGCCCGGATGGCTGACGCCACCGGTCAGGGTGAACTGCGCTAGCTAACTCAAGGAGGTTGTAATGGTTAAAATCAAGGTCCTCATGGTCGATGATGAGGAGCGCTTCCGGACTACCACCGCGAAAATATTAGCCCGCAAAGGATACGAGACGATTCTCGCGGGCAGCGGGGAAGAGGCGTTGGAGCAACTGGATGCGAAGCCGGACGTCGTCATTCTCGACGTCAAGATGGGCGGCCTGGACGGTCACGAAACACTCAAGATCATCAAGAAGAGAATGCCGGATCTGCCCGTGATTATGCTCACCGGACACGGCGACATGCCCGGAGCGAAGAAAGCCCTCGACACAGGGGCCTTCGACTACCTGGCCAAACCCTGCGACGTGGATCTCCTGAGCACCAAGATTCAGGACGCATACGACTACGCGACCAAGGCACCGTACGTCGAGAAACTGGCCAAGGGCATCATGATCCCCTTGGACGAATACACGCAGATCCCGCTGGACAGCACCGTCCGCGACGCCATCAAGGCCTTGGAAAAATCCATGCGCCACCTCATGGCTACGGATCGCCTGATGGACACCGGCCACCGCTCGGTGGTTGTGACCAAACATGACGGCAGCGTGGCCGGTATTCTCAGTCCCCTCGACCTCGTGGACGCCATCAGGCCGGGCTACCTGTCCGCCCCCAAACCGTCCATGGCCGACAGTCTGCAGTATTCGACCATGTTCTGGCAGGGACTGTTCACCTCGCGCGTTAAGGAGATCATGAACAATCCCGTTCGCGACATCATGTCCGACATCATCCCGGTCATCGACGCCGACGCCAACCTCATGGAAGTGGCCAACACCATGATTACCCTTCCGGCCCGGCGTATGCTCGTCAGAGCGGGGAAAGAGGATGTGGGCATCGTCCGCGAGCAGGAAGTCTTCTACGAAATCGCCAAGATCATTTCGTCCAGCTAACCCGAAGCCAGATTGCGAGGTTACATCATGGCTCAAGCAAAGAAGAAAGCAACCGGTTACGACAAGTTCGTCAATTGGAAGCTGCTCATAATTCCGGTGGTACTTTTCACTGCAATCCTGCTTCTTCCGACCCCCCAGGGCATGAAAGACGTTGGTATGCAGTATTCGGTCGGCCCCAAGGTCGTGACCGACTTCCTGTGCGGAGAACTTTTCCAGAAAAAGAGTTCCGATTGCGAGCAGTGGGAAATCCTGACCGCCCGCATGATGGAACAGAACATGCGCATGGGCGCCCTGTCCAAGGAACGCCTGATGAAGCGCGACGAGAAGTGGGCCAAGAAGTACAAGATCCCCGTTGACCAGGCCAACTTCAAGCGCGCGTACGAATTCATCAAGGATAACGTGCCCGCGGACAAGTACCTGATCATCATGAAAAGCGCCTTTGACAAGCGCATGAAGGGGCTCGACTACGCGGACCTGTCCAAGCGGGATCAATCCAGCGCGGACAAGGGAGCCTGGAACATCAAGGTCTCCATCGCAATGGTCGTGTTCGTCGTCTTCTGCTTCATGACCGAATGCATGCCGCTGCCGGGCGTGGCGTTCTGCATCGGCCTGATCCTGGTCTTCACCGGCGTCGTCTCGCGAAGCGAGGTGGCAGGGCTGTACTGGGATGACGCGTGTTGGTTTATCATGGGTTCGCTCATGTTCGCGACCGCCTTCGTCAAGACAGGCGTGGACAAGCGCATGTGCCTGCTCATGTTCAAGAAACTCGCAGTGCCCAACGTACGTTGGATCACATTGATCTTCTTCGTCGTCATCTCCCCACTCGCGGCGTTCATCTCCGACCACGCCCTGGCGGCCATGTTCCTGCCCATCGGTATGCTGCTCTACCAGAACAGCCTGACCGATGAGATTCCCGAGGACAAGGAATTGGCCAAGATGCTGATGATCACCATCGCAATGGCCTGTAACATCGGCGGCCCCGGCGCTCCGTCCGGCGGCGCACGAAACGTCATCATGATGACCTACCTGACCGACATGTTCGGCATGGACATCGGCTACGCCCAGTGGATCCTGTACTGCATGCCCTTCGTCATCGTCATGATCCCCATCACCTGGATCGCCACCAACATGCTCTTCAAGCCCCGCATTCGCTCTCTGGCTCCGGCCATGCATCACCTTGAGGGCGAAATCAGCAAGATGGGCAAGTGGAACAAGAACCAGATCTGGGCAATGGTCATCTTCGTCATCATGGTCTTCGGATGGTTCACCGAGAAGGAATTCTACAACATGGGCATCTACCCCATCCGTCTCGGCATCGGCGTTATCGCGGTCGCAGGCGCGGTGGCCTATCTCCTGGCCGGCGTGGTCAACTGGCGCGACTACCAGGAAAAGGTCGACTGGGGCGTTGTCTGGCTGTACGCGGGCGCGATCATCTTCGGCCGCACCCTGGACAAGACCGGCGCCGCATTCTGGCTGGCCCAGTCCGTCATCGACATGCTGGCTCCGCTCGGCATGAGCCAGGGCATCCCGCTGATGCTGACCTCCAACGGCCTGACCGCCGTGCTGACCAACCTGATGGCCGACGGCCCGGCAGCAGCCGCGGTCGGTCCCATCACCCTGAACATGGCCAGCATCGTGCACCCCGGCACCACCTTCCTGCCGTTCATGGCCATGGCGACCGCAGTGGCGTCGTCCTTCGCCTACTGCCTCATCATCGGGACGCCGCCCAACGCCATCGTCTACGCCTCCGGATACCTGGAGCCCAAGGACTACCTGCGCGTGGGCGTCCCCATGTGGTTCATCGCCAACATCATGATCGTCCTGCTCACGGCAATATACTGGACGGGTCTCGGCTTCGGCAGTCTGCCATCGTTCTGACGACCCTGACCTGAAATCCACAACCCGGCGGCCCGCTCTCGGGCGGGCCGCCGATCAACCAAGGAGACCAAACATGCAGAACCAGAACAACGAGGAACGCAAATTCGTCCACGAAAGCGGCGTGACCTATTTCAGCAAGCGGACCGAACGCCGCGTCCTGTTCATCATGACCCTGGCCATGCTCGGATGGGGCATCGTCGAATACGCAACGAACATTTTCTAGCAGATTAGGGGGCACAACATGGAAGCGACTCGCGAAATAAGCACCAGGATGGGGATCCGGGAATATTTCGAAACCTTGATGGACGTCATGCGGTCGCCCGCGCGTCATTTCGAGCAGACTGCGGCTGAAACAGGCTCGCGCAGAGCGCTCATATTCCTGATGATATCGGCTCTGTTCTACTGCTCGGTGAGCATGGCCTACTTTTTTGAAAACTCCCTGGCCATGGGAATAATAATGATGGCCAACGCCATACTCATGCCCGCCTTCGGAGCGGTCATCACCTTCATTCTCATCAGCATGACCGGCCAGGAGCGCCTGCCCTTCGGCCGAATCTTCAACATTTACGCATACGCCAGCGGAGCGGTCATGGTCATTTCCTGGATTCCGGGGCTGGCCTTCATCATGGAGCCCGTGCGCGCCGTGCTCATCGGCGTGGGCCTGCACAAGGGGGCCGGGGTGAGCAAGCTCAGGGCCGCCCTGCTTATCGTCCTGACCGCCACGGTAATGCTCCTCTTCTTCTGGACAGCCGCGCCCATGGTCGTCGAACTGAAGCAATTGTTCCAATAGGAATGCCCCCCACGCAGCGGAAACGCTCGTGAACACATTCCTTACCCTCCCCATCCGGCCGGGGGCATGCCCCCGCCCCCGGCTCCGGAAGGGAGACTTCACACCGGAGGATAGTCATGAAGAAGATACGCCTGCTTCTGGTCGACGACGAAACGGATTTCCTGAACGCCTATGCGCGCCGCTTCGTACGCCGAAACGTCGAGATCACCTCGGCCACCAGCGGCCAGGAGGCCATCGACAAGATCCGCGAGGACGAATTCGATGTGGTCATTCTCGACGTCATGATGCCCGGAATGAACGGGCTCGAGACCCTGAGACGGATCAAGGCCATCGAACCGGAACTGCCGGTCATCATCCTGACCGGCCACGCGGACTCCCGCGCGCTCATCGAGGGCATGGACATGGGCGCATTCGACTTCCTGCTCAAGCCGGTGGGAACCGACGAGCTCTATTTCAAGGTGCTGGACGCCGTTCGCGCCCGCCATCGCGGCCAACCGTAGCCCCGGAGGTTCGCCATGAAGACCGCGCTCAAGACCCTGTTCAACTTCATCCACGGCAACGCCGAGGGTGAGCGGGAATCGGTCGAAAAATTCCTCAACAAGTCAGAGGACTTTCGCCTCCTGCTCTCAGCCAACGGCAAGGCCTTGGAACTCATGTCCGAAATGACCGGCGCCGCGCAGTCCGGCCACCCGTCCGGCATTACCCGGGTGCGGGCCTACAGCGTCATGGTCGCTTCGAGCGTCCGCCAGATGATCGAACGTCTGTGCCTCATGGCTCCCGGCAAATATGACGGGCTGCGGGACGTCTTCAACGAGATCGTGCAGAACATGGATAGGGCGTTCGCCGGTCCCGAAAGAGGCCCCCTCGGCCCGCCGGTCCTGCGCTTGCGCGACGTGCGCGCCTCGGACCTGCCCGAGACCGGTTCGAAGGTGGCCATGCTCGGTGAAATCCGGGCAGAACTGGGCGCGGTGGTGCCGCACGGTTTCGCCATCACGGCCTCGGCTTTCCATCTGTTCATGGAATCCACAGGCCTGGACGACGAGATCAACCGGCTCATCCAGATTCACGACAGTTCCTCCCTGGAGGAGCTCAACGACCTGGCGCGGAGCATCCGCAACGCCATCGACCTGGCCCCCATGCCCCAGGAGCTGGAAGAAGCCGTGCGCGAGCAGTGCGCGAGGCTTGGCGACATCCGCTTCGCCGTGCGCTCAAGCGCGCTGGGCGAGGACTCGGAGCAGACCGGGTTCGCCGGGCAATTCATTTCCAAGCTCGGGGTCAAGCCCGCCCAGGTGACGGAAGCCTACCGCGCCGTAGTCTCCAGCATGTACTCCGCAACGGCCATCACCTATGTCCGAAACCGGGGTCTGCGCGAAGACGAAATGGTCATGGCCGTGGGCTGCATGGAGATGGTAGACGCCGTGGCGGGCGGAGTGATCTACACCCGTCCCCCGGTCGGGGGCGACGAGAACACGCTGATAATCAACGCGGTGCCGGGCCTGCCCTGCGCCGTGGTCGACGGCAGCTCCCTGGCCGACTCCTGGACCGTGGACCGCGAAACCCGCAAGATCGTCGGCCGGGACATCGCGGAAAAGGAAGTCCGCTTCGTCATGACCTCCGGCGGCCAGGTCCGCAAGGAAAAGCTCTATGGCGGCAAGCAGTTGGAACCGGCCATTCCGGACCACGACATCGAACGGCTGGCCGACCTGGCCATGCGTATCGAGAATCACTTCGGCCGTCCGCAGGACATCGAATGGGCGCGCGACCGCGAGGGGTTGCTCGTCATCCTGCAATGCCGCCCTCTGACCATGTGCGTGGACGCGCCCCAGCCGCCGGTGGAAGACGAGGAAAGCCGCGGCCTGGCCATCCTGACCGGGTGCATCCCGGCCAGCCCCGGCGCGGCCTCGGGCTGCGTGGTCAAGGTGGAATCCGACGAGGACATGTTCCAATTCCCGGACGGCGCGGTCCTGCTGGCCCGCAACGCCCGTCCTCAACTGTCCGCCCTGCTGCCGCGCGCCTCCGCCCTTGTGGCCGAATTCGGCAGTTCCGTGGGCCACCTGGCCAACGTGGCCAGGGAATACGGCATTCCGGCCCTCATCGGCGCGCCCGGAGCCGTCGAACGGCTGTCCGGCGTGGGCGTGATAACGGTCAACGGCACCAACGGGACCATCTACCTCGGACGGCGCAAGCGGATGATCGAGCAGGAAGCCCGTCCGGCTACCGTGGCTCGGACCTCGGACGTGGGGCTGGCCCTGCGCCGGGTGCTCAAGTTCATCACCCCGCTCAACCTGACCGACCCGGAATCCCCGGACTTCCGTCCCGAAGGATGCCGGTCCATGCACGACATCACCCGATTCTGCCACGAAAAGGCGGTCAGCGAGATGTTCACGCAGGGCAACAGGCCCGTTTCCGGCGCCCGCAGGCTGACCGGACAGCAGACCATGCAGTACTGGCTGGTGGACATCGGCGGCGGCACGGCCGGGGACGAGGCCGAAACCTCGGATTCGCGCCAAAGCATCACCGTCGAGGCCATCCGGTCGAGCCCCATGCGCGCCCTGTGGTTCGGCATGATGACCGTGCCCTGGGAAGGACCGCCGCCCGCGCGCATGGACGGCTTCATGTCCGTGCTGACCAGCGCGGCCCAGAACCCGGCGCTGGCCCCCGGCGCGCGGAACGACATGGGCGAACGCAACTACTTCATCGTGGGCAGCCGCTACTGCAACCTGCAATCGCGGTTCGGCTTCCATTTCTGCACCATCGAAGGTTTCGCCGGCGACGATCCCAATTCCAACTACGCCCTGTTCCAGTTCAAGGGAGGCGGGGCGAGCCTGGACCGCCGAAACCTTCGCGCGCGCCTGGTGGCCGAAGTCCTGGAAAAGCGCGGATTCATCGCCGAAATTCGCGACGACGCCCTGTTCGCGCGGCTCGAAGGCGTCAGCCGCGAGGCCGTTGAGCAGGCCATGGCCGTGCTCGGCTACCTGCTCATGCACACCCGGCAGATCGACATGTCCATGGCTGACCCGGCCATGGTCATCCGCTATCGCGACAAGTTCGAGGCGGAAATCGAGGAACTGCTGGAAGGACTGGCCGCAGAACTAAAGGAAGCGGGGTGCGCCGCATGATCTCCTCCACCTACTCCCGTCTCAAGTGGTACCTGGTGCTTATCACCCTGGGGCTCTCCGTGGTTCCGCTTTTCGCGCTGGGCTACGTCATCCACAACGAATTCCGGAAGACCTACGAGGAAAAACTCACGGACAACCTCCGGCTCATGGTTTCCAACCGGAGAAACGCCATCTCCATGTTCCTCAACGAACGGGTGGTGCAACTGCAAATGCTGGCGGACATCCACTCCTTCGCCGAGATGTCCAACCAGGCGTACCTTAACAAGGTTTTCGACGCCATCCACGGCACTTCAAGCTCCTTCTTCGACATCGGAGTCATCGGCCAGAACGGCAGTCACGAAGCGTACTGCGGGCCGTTCGATCTCATGGAGGTCAACTACCGCGACGAGCCGTGGTTCCACCAAGTCATGCTCAAGGGACTTTACATCAGCGACGTGTTCATGGGGTTTCGCAATTTCCCGCACTTCATCATCGCGGTGAAGCGCCAGGAAGGAGGGAGAACCTGGATACTCCGTGCGACCATCGACTCCGAAGTGTTCACCTCGCTGGTGCGCAATGTCCGCACCGGACAGATGGGCGACGCCTACATCATCAACAACCAAAACGTACTCCAGACGCCCGCCAGGTTCGGAGGCAAGGCCCTGACCAAGGTAGACCTGCCCATCCGCGACCCGGGCGACGGCGTGGATATCCAAACATGGCGCAGGGACGGCGTGCCGGTCATCGCCGGGTTCACACGGCTTCCCGACACCAACTGGCGGCTGGTCATCATGGAGAACCCCGAAGAGGAGCTCTCCCCCCTGCTGCGTACCCGGTCGCTCATCTACGCCCTGTTCGGGAGCTGCGCCCTGATGATCTTCGTCGGCGCATACACGACCGTTTCCTCCGTCGTTTCCAGGCTCAAGGCGTCGGACCGCGAACGCGCGGCCATGGACGCGGCGGTCATGCAGTCGAGCAAGATGGCCTCCCTGGGCAAGCTGGCCGCAGGGGTGGCCCACGAGGTCAACAACCCCCTGTCCATCATCCGCGAGAGCGCGGGCTGGATACGGGACATCATCAATGACGGAGAGCTGGGCGACGGCCCGGCCGTGGACGAATTGCAGGAGGCGGTCTCCGATATCGACCGGCATGTGGAGCGGGCGCGCACCGTGACGCACCGTATGCTCGGCTTCGCCCGGCGCATGGAGCCTCTTCAGGAGGATGTGGACCTGAACATGCTGGCCAACCAGACTGCCTCGTTCCTGGAAAACGAAACGCGGCACCGCAACATCCAGGTGCAGACGGACCTCGATCCGGAACTGCCGCTCATCACGACGGACGCGAACCAGGTGCAGCAGGTCATCCTGAACCTGCTCGAAAACGCCATCGACGCCATCGACCAGGACGGGCAGATCACCGTGGTCACGCGGGTGGACGGCGACAACGTCGCCCTCGACATCGCCGACAGCGGGGCCGGAATCCCCAAGGAAAACCTGACCAAGGTATTCGACCCCTTCTTCACCACCAAGCCCACCGGCGAGGGAACCGGGTTGGGGCTCTCAATCGTATACAGCACTCTGAGCAAGCTGGGCGGGACCATCAGGGTCAACAGCGACCCCGGACAGGGAACCACGTTCACCATCCGCCTGCCCTTCACCGGACCGCAATTCCCCGGCGGCAAGGAGGAATAATGAACCAGATTCGCGTACTCGTGGTGGACGACGAACAGGACTTCCTGAAGCTCATTCAGCGAAGACTCACCAAGCGCAACGTGCATGTGGACACCGTGACCAACGGCGAGGCGGCCCTGGCCTTTCTCCGGGACAACCCGGTGGATGTGATAATCCTCGACGTGCGGATGCCCGGGCTGTCCGGCATCGACACGCTCAAGGAAATCCGCAAGCGGTTCCGCGACACCGAGGTCATCATGCTCACCGGACACGGCTCCCTGCAATCGGGCATCGAGGGCATCAGCCTCGGAGCCTACGATTACATCCTCAAGCCGTTCTCGATCGACAACCTTCTCGGACGCATCCGCGCGGCCCATGAGCACGCGAAGCTGCGCATCGAGCGCCGGAGCCGTCAATGAGCCTGACCAACGCCCGGAAGGTCGTCATGCTCGGCCGGTTCGCCTACCCGGCGTCCTGCCTGGCCGTGGGCGGCGCAGCCTGGTTTCACGGGCACACCGGGGACACCATAGCCCTGGCCGTGGCCCTCATCATATCCTGCGGCATGTGGCTGCTGCTCTGGGTCTCGACGCGCTGGCTGAACCAGGCCGAGGCCGAACGGACCGAAATGGGGGACCAGCTCATCCAGTCCCAGCGGATTCTGGCGCTGGGCGAGCTGTCCACCGGCATCGCCCATGAGATCAACAACCCCCTGAACATCATCCTCCAGGAGGCCGAGCTCATGCGCTACAACCTTTCCGAGCCCGTCACACGGGAGGCGCTGGACGAGGTCCGCGCCAGCCTGGACGTCATCTACGCCCAGGTCTCCCGCTGCTCGGACATCACCCACAAGCTCCTGGACCTGGCCCGAAAGCGCAAGCCCGTCTCCCAACCGGCGGACATCAACCAGTTGGTCGAAGACATGCTCGAACTGGTGGAACGCGAAACCATCCCGAGAAACATCACGATTCACCGCAAAATGGCCACGGACCTGCCCATGGTGACTTCGGACCCGCCCCTGTTGCGCCAGGTCTTCCTGAACCTGCTCATCAACGCGGTGCAGGCCGTGGACCGGGACGGCGACATCTTCATCACCACGTACCGTGAAGGGACGCTGGCCTGCTCGGAGATACGTGACAACGGACCCGGCATTCCTGCGGAAAACCGGGAGCGCATATTCAACCCGTTCTTCACCACCAAAGCTCCGGGCAAGGGCACCGGGCTCGGCCTGTCGGTCAGCCTGCGAATCATCAACGAACTGGGCGGGGACATCCTGGTGTCGTCTCCCCCCGACGGGGGAGCGTCGTTCACCGTGCGCATCCCCATAACACGATAAAGAGGTGCATCATGACCCACAAGGCAAGGATCCTCGTGGTCGACGACGAAGAGCGTTTCCGGAAATCACTATGCCGCCTGCTGAGCGCCGAGGGGTACACCGTCGAAGCTGCGGAAAACGGGCACGAGGCCCTGAACAAGCTGGCCACGAACCAGTTCGACGTGGTATTGCTTGACATGAAAATGCCAGGCATGTCCGGCGCGGAGACCTTCAGCGAGATACAGCTCCAGGGGTTCGACGTGGAGACCGTCTGCCTGACCGGGCACACCTCCATCACCGACGCCATGAAGCTGCTCCACAACGGGGTCTTCGACTATCTCCTCAAGCCCGCCTCCCTTCCGGAGATCGTGGAAACCGTGCAGCGGGCCATGGAGCGCAAGCTGTTGCGGCACGGCGAGATCGGCATGTCGGAACTTATCGGCGGGTCGGCGAACGATTAGGACGCCGGCCCTGAAGACGGACCCGGAGGCTGTTCATGGACGACTTCGCATACGAAAATCTCGGCATCTGCTACTGGAACGGCACGCTCGGCCCCTTCAACGTTGGCGTTGTGGGAACCGGCTCCATGCTCCAGGTCATGCTGGACATAATTTACAACGAGGCATTCCGCGAGTTCCTGCCCGAGATGTGCCTGGCGGCCATCAGCAACGCCCCCCAGGCCAATCCGTTGCCCGAGGACTGCGAGACCTGCCCCGTCTATCCGACCTACCGGGAAATGCTCGACGCCCACCCCGAGATCAATCTTGTGGTGGAAATCACCGGCGACAGGGAGCTTGCCGCCCGGCTTAGGCAGGAGCTGCCCCAATCCATCTCCCTGATCGACCACCGGGAGCTCATCTTCCTTTGCGGCCTCCACGACATGGCCGTGGTCAAAGGCAACTACATGACCAGCCTGGACCACCAGCGCACCCTGATCCAGTCCATCATCGACGAAATCCGCGAAGACATCTTCCTGCTGGACAAGAGCGGCAACATCCAGGATGTGAACCGCACGGTCTGGCAGCGGGCGGGCGTGCCGCGCAAGGAGCTTCTGGGCGAGCCGTGCTGGATGGCCGCGCGGCTGCGCGACGGCTCGACGTTCTGCAACCAGCTCGACCCCGTCTGCCCCTTCCACAAGACCCTGCTCAGCGGCCGCAAGGAAGAGGCCATGGTCACCAGGGTCAACGGCAGCGGGCTGCTCCAGTACTACCGCCTGTACGCCTATCCCATTTTCGACATGCGCGGACAGATGTCCCACATTATGGTCATGCATCGTGACATCACCGAACGCACCCATCGCGAAAAGTTCAAGCAGCAGCAGGACAAGTTCGCCATCATCGGTGAAATATCCACCTACCTGGCCCATGAAATCCGTAATCCGCTCTATGCGGTCGGCGGTTTCGCCAACGCCCTGCTGCGTTCCCCTAAGCTGGACTCGCAGGAGCGGGAAAAGGTCCAGATCATCGTCGAAGAGACCAAGCGGCTCGACAAGCTCCTGACCAACATGCTCAACTTCGTCCGCCCATCCCGCGGCCGGGGAGGCACGGTCGACATGGTCGCCGTCAGCCGCGACGCGGCCGAACTCATGGGCGTGGGCTACGGCCGCCAGGGCTACGACATCCGAGTCGAGGCCGACGAGCACCTGCCCTCCGTGGAAGGCGACGCCGATTCCCTCAAGCAATGCCTCGTGAACATCGTCAAGAACTCCATCGAAGCCATGCCCTCCGGCGGCGACGTGGTCATTTCCCTGTCCATGGACGGCGGCGAACTGATCGCCCGGATCAAGGACCAGGGCAAGGGCATGACCGAAACGGAGCTGGACCGCGCCTTCAACCCCTTTTATTCCACCAAGGACGAAGGCAACGGCCTGGGCCTGCCCCTCATAAAGAAGATCATCGAAGAATCCGGGGGCAGCGTGACCCTGGCCAGCCGCCCGGGCCAGGGCACGACCGTCATCCTGCGCCTGCAACCCGCCATGGATGTGGACCACCCGTCCGACGCCGAATCCGACCCGAACTAGCCCCGCCTACGATTGAGCCCTCCGCGCCCAGGAGCGCGGGGGGCGGGGCCTTCTTCCGCCCTGTCCGCAGGCGCGCCCATCGAACCGCGCATCCGCACACCGCAAAATTGAAGCCCCACGCACGGGGAGTGCGCGGGGCTTGCCCAGCGGGGCTTGCGGATGCCCCTGACGGGAAGAGGAGTGCCCGGATTACTCCGGGGACTTGGGAGAAGGTATGGTGTGATGAGGGGAAGGGAAAGCGGGGCCGTTGTGCTCCGGACCGCCCTCGGCCAGTTCGCGCCTGACCTCGTCGAGATCGATTATGCGCGGAGGGACCAGAGTGAAACCCGAGGCGTCGCACCAGTCGTGGCTGGTGGCGAATTCCTTGCCGTACCGGATTTCGTCCAGAATGTAGTATCCCTCTTCGCCCATGATGCGATCCCACTGGTGAACCATGAACTCGAACTTGGAGGGGTCGTACTCGGAGACATCGCTCCACTTCCAGGAAAACTTGCAAACTTCGTTGTCGAAGCCGAGCACGCAGAGATACTTGGCCCGGCTGTCGAGGTACATGCGTCGGCGAATGCGCAACGGGTTGGCGATGATGCTCCCATAATCGAAATCAACGAGCTCGCCATCCACCCTGACCTGTATGCTGCACGAATCGTCGATGCGCATCCCCCAGGTGGCCGTCTTGCCCTTCCGCCACCATTCCAGAGCCTTCATGGAATAGACCTCAGGGCCATACTTCTCAATGGAACGTGCCGTCTTTTCGGATACCGGATGCAGGGCGAGGTCACAGGAATGCCCATGAGCTGTGAAAACTATTTCCATTATCCATACTCCTTGTTGGGTGGTCGCGTTTCTTGCCTCCCCACTTTGCATAGGGTGTGCCGCACGGCCGTTTCGGATTATCTCTTTCTTAATACACTTAAATAGTTGAATAATTATTATTGCGTGATCGCCCAAAAAACATACTTTGCCTGATTTTGTATGTGCTGGCGCGATATTGCGAGACCATGGCGACGCCTTGCGCGTTTTTAACATATAGAAAAGACAATTTTGCCATGGTTCGCCAAGGATATGGAAAGGATTCGCAAAGCTGACGCCGAAACAAATTCGCAAAGGCCAGACAATCCGCCCAACGCCGACGCCTTGAAAAAGGACGGAGGGGGAAGACTACGACCCGGAAAACCGGTCCAGGAGACCACTGATCGCAGGAAGACAAAAGATAATGCATTCAGATATCGGGAACACGCACGGCGAGAACTTCCACTCCCCAGGGATAACCGCGATGGCTCGCAAACCTTCTGGAAGAAAGGGGTGAGAAGGAATGGATGCGCCCAAACTCTCCGCCTTATGCGCCCTACGGACTGCTTGTGCGCAAGCTGGGGAATCTCGGCCCCGGCTTCATCCTCGGCTGTCGCCAGAGACTGTTACTGCGAGGACGAAGGAATGCGAATTTGAAGGAAGTTTCGACGCCCTGTACACCTGCCGGCTGATTATCTCGCAGAATGAGGAAATGGCGTCGAATGGGGGCTATCCGTTCCTGCAAACATCTAAAGCGGGAAAAATGCGGAGAATGCAGGAAATGCGGAAGAGGAAATGCGGAAAATGAAGAGATGCGGGGAATGAAGGGATGCGGGAAATGAAGGGATGCGGAGCAAGACACCCCGACGGCCTTCCGGCCGCCGGGACATGGAAAGCGGCTTCGGATCAGTGCGCGCCGCCAAGGAGCGCGATGCAGAGTTGGTCCGCGCAGGAAGTGCTTTTCTTCCCGCAGGTGATGCCCTTGAGCTTGGACACCACGTCCTCGACCTTCATGCCCTCGACCAGAGCGGAAATGGCCTTGAGGTTGCCGTCGCATCCTCCGGTGAATTCGAGGTCGGTCAAGCGGTCGTCTTCAACCCTGTAGCGGATCAACTTGGAACAGACGTTTTCGGGCTTGAAGACTTCGAAATCCCCGTTATCGGGGGCGGCCATGTCGAATGGGGAAAGCGGAGCGAGTTCGGATAGATTGGTTTTCATGTCGGCAGCAGATTCGGTTGTACGTTGATGATAGGATTTTTGCAGGGGACGCTCCGCCGCGAGCCAGCGAAAAACCGCATCCCGCCCAAGGGCGGTCAGCGGTGTGAATCCGGGGCGGCAGCCCCGTTAGTCTGCCGGCTGAACGGCGAAAAAACGTCATACCCCCCGGTGGCATATTGCGCAAGGACAAAACTCCTTTTCCCGTTTACCACCAAATTTATTGACCTTATCCAACTGCGGCCCCGGTGCGCAACGAAACCGCCCCGCATATCCCTAGCCCGACCTCCTTCTCGCCGGATAGACTGTCATGGCCCGACATGGCTGTGCGACCGCGCGGAGCTCAGCCTTGATACGGCCTCCAACATGGCGGAGTGGCGCGGAAAGGAGGGCGAAGCTCTCCCAACTACTCCAAACCGTACTTCTTGATCTTGCGATAGAGGGTGGCGATGCCGATGCCGAGTTTCCGGGCGACCCGCTCCTTGGCAGCCTTGGAAGAGTCCTCGTCGCCGAAGGTCTTCAGCGCCTGCTGGATGACGGTGCGCTCCATGTTTTCCAGGTTGTAGTCGGCATATTCGAACTCCTGCCCGCCCGAACGGACCTTGATGGGCAAGGTCTCGCGGGTGATTACGGCTGGTGAGTCCACGACGTTGGCCACGTACTCCATGGTGTTTTGCAGTTCGCGGACGTTTCCGGGCCAATGGTATTCGCTCACCGTTGTCCAGAAACTCTCCTTGATGGTCAGGATCTCCTTGTCCAGACGAGCCATGCTCTGTTCGAGAAAGACCTTGGACAAAAGGTGGATGTCGCGCGGACGTTCCCTCAGGGGCGGAATATGGATGGGGATGACGTTGAGGCGGTAGAAGAGATCTTCGCGGAAGGTGCCGCTGTGGACCATCTCCTCCAGGTTGCGGTTGGTGGCCGAGACCACGCGCACATCGATGGCCGTGGACTGGGTCGATCCGAGGCGCGTCACTTCGCGCTGTTCCAGGGCTCGCAGGAGCTTGGCCTGAAGATGCAGCGGCATGTCGCCTATCTCGTCGAGAAACAGGGTTCCGCCGTTGGCCTGTTCGAAACGGCCCATCTTTCCCTTGGGATTGGCTCCGGTGAAAGCGCCGCCCACGTATCCGAAAAGTTCGCTTTCGAGAAGCGTTTCGGGAATCGCACCGCAGTTGATGGCCACGAAAGGTCCTTCGCGACGGCCGCCCTCCTCGTTGAGAGCGCGGGCCACAAGCTCCTTGCCCGTGCCGGATTCGCCGGTGACCAGCACCGAGGAAATGGAGTCCGCGAGCCTGGACACCTGTTTCTTGAGCGCGGCGATGACCTCCGAAGTCCCGAGGATGGCGTCAAGTCCGAGCCGTTCATGCGAGGAGGCCAGCCGCAGGGCGTTGTCGTGCATGAGCTGGGCATCGCGGAACATGAACATGCAGGAGCTTTCGCCGTGCTGGAGGTTGTATTCGTTCCCGGCAACGTAATGCGACCGCCCAAGGATACCGACCGAATATTCCGAATATTGTAAAAGTCGATTTTCGCCTCGCGCCAGGTTCACGGTGATGGAGCCCTGCTCCTCGACGGGAAAATCGAGAATCTGTTGCGCAGCGCGGTTGGAACGGACGATTCGCCCGTCGCCGGAGAGCAGAAGCACGCCCTCGTCCACCTTGTCCACAACGGTCTCAAGCAGCTCGCCCAGCGCCCTGCTCCGCGTCAATTCCATTGATTCGACCACCTTGGAAGCCAAAATGTCGCCCATTTGGGTCAAAAAATCGAAAAAAACTTCAAAATTATCCTGGATATGGTCCTTTTGCTCCTTGGTGAAGCAGACGAATCCGATGACGCCTACAACCGCATCCTTATAGATGATGGGCGTGCTCATCTCGAAGGTTTCATCGCAGGATCTCCAGTTGGGGCATCCGACGCAGAACTCGGAAAAGCCCGGCTCCTGAATAACCAGCGGCCGTCCTGTCTTGAGCACCTGGCGATACACGCCGCTGGCCGAGGACATCTGCTTGCCCACCAGCCCGGCGAACCGTCCGGTCCCGGCCACGCGATAGAGCCCCCCGTCCACGATCTCCACATCCACCCGAAGCACGCGGGAGATGACCGCCGCGTATTTGGCCGCCGCCCCGCTGATGTCCCGCAGGTTTTGGGGGAAATATCCCATATTCGACTCCAAGGCTCATTCCTCCTGTCAAACGCCGTTCTTCCGTATCAAAACGATACCGCCGCCAAGTCCTCCATGTTCAAGCCGGGGAGGAACTGTCCCGCATCGCGCCGGGTTAGGACACGCTGTCCTAGGAAACGGACATTGGTATCAAAATGAAAACACCTATGACATAATCGTAAACTGGAAGAGGCTCAAGAAATTACTTCAACAGGCACAATGAATGATTCGCAATTTGCATCCATCATAAGACACTGTTTTTATGGTGTTTATTGTAAAATTTCAAAAAGGGTAAAAAATTCCAAACCAACGCCGACAATGGCACGGTATCTGCTCTTAAGAGGGCATCACTTTAACCAACCACGCTATGCAAACACAAAAAACAACATCACTCTTCGACCTGGCCGGCGCCGTAGAGCGCGTCGCTTTCAGACTGAACTACGTCCTGGAACGGCTTTGCGCCCTCCTGGTGGCCGCCATGATCGGCGTGGTCTGGTTCGGGATTCTCGAACGCTACGCCCTGGCCATGGGAGCCACCTGGACCGAGGAAATGGCCCGTTACCTCATGATCTGGGCCGCGCTCCTGGCCGTGCCGTGCTGCGCCTACCGGCGAGAACACATCGGCCTGGACCTGGTCTTCTCGCGCCTCCCGCTGAACTGGCAGATGCCCGCGCGCATGGTCCTCGACCTGCTCGGCCTGGCCTTCTTCCTGTTCCTCGCCTGGTACGGAGTGACCATGGCAGGACAGGGCGCGCACCAGTTCGCGACCATTTTCGGCATGACCATGCTCGTGCCCTTTACCTCCGTGCCGGTGGCCGCAGGCCTCACGGCCTTCCAGATCGTCGCCGTCATGATCCGCGACGCCGCCCGCGTCGATCCCCTGTTCACAAGGAAGGAGGCTTCCTAATGCTTACCGTAGCCATCGTCTTCTTCGGCCTGCTGCTCATAGGCGTTCCCATCGGCTTCGTCCTGGGCATCGCGGGCGTAATCGGCCTCGTCCAGGTGGGCGGGGACAATTTCCTGGTCATGGCCCCCAAGCGGTTCTTCGAAGGGCTCAACCTGTTCACCTTCATGGCCATGTCCTTCTTCATCCTCGCGGGCGAGATCATGAACCGCGTGGGCATGACCCAGCGCATCGCCAACCTGGCCGACGCCCTGGTCGGCTACATGCGCGGCGGCCTGGCCCACTCCAACATGCTCGCCTCCGTGCTCTTCGCAGGCATGACCGGTGCGGCCGTGTCCGATACCGCCGCCTTCGGCAACACCCTGGTCCCGGCCATGGTCAAGCAGGGCTACTCCCGCCCGTTCGCCTGCGCCGTGACGGCCGCCGGTTCGATCATCGGACCGACCATCCCGCCGTCCAACCTGATGGTCATCTACGGCTCCCTGGCGGGCGTATCCATCGCAGGCCTATTCGCGGCGGGCATCCTGCCAGGACTGCTCATCTGCCTGGTCTGCATGGCGCTCATCGTGGCCCTGGGCCGCAAGCTCGGCCTGCCCAAGAAGGAAGGAAGCCCGTCCCTGCGGGAGATCCTCTACGCATTCAGGGGCAGCATCCTCGCCCTCATCATGCCCGCCATCATTCTCGGCGGCATCCTCGGCGGCATCGTCACCCCCACCGAGGCCGCAGCCATCGCGGTGTTTTACGCCCTGTTCGTGGGCGTGTGCATCCACCGCACGCTGACCTTCAACGACATCGTGGCGATGCTCATTCGAACGGCCCGGATCACCGGCGTGGTCTTCCTCATCATCGCCTCGGCTTCCATCCTGAGCTGGTGGATGACCTTCATGCAGATCCCGCAGCAGATAGCGGACGCCTTCCTGTCCCTGTCCACCACTCCCTGGATGATAAAGGCCATGATCCTGCTCATGCTGCTGGCCATCGGCATGTTCATGGACATCAACGCGGCGCTCATCATCCTGACCCCCATGCTCGGCACCCTGACCCAGGCCATCGGCATGAACCCGGTGCACGCGGGCGTGATGATCGTCCTGACCCTGAACATCTCGCTCATGACCCCGCCCGTGGGGGCCTGCATATTCGTGCTCTCCTCGGTCACAGGCGAACGCATAGAGCGCATCAGCGCCGCCCTGTGGCCGTTCATACTCGTGGAGGTGGGCGTGCTCATCATCACCACCTTCTGGACCGACCTGGCCATGTTTTTCCCCAACCTTCTGCTCGACATGTAGCGGAACAAACCATGAGAGGAACCTATGAGAATCGGTAAGAAACTGACTGTGCTGATCGCCGTGGCGGCATTGATGCTGTGCTCGGCCCAGAGCGTCCTGGCCGCCAAGGTCATCAAGATGCACCACCTGAACAAGAACGGCGCTTTCGACAACCCGTCCGGCGCGGCCGCCGTGGTCTTCAAAAACCTGGTGGAATCCGGCACCAACGGCGAGATCAAGGTCCAGATCTTCCCCAGCGGGCAGCTCGGCAAGGACTCCGAAGTGGTCCAGCAGGTTAAATCCGGCATCATCCAGCTCGGCGTGCACTCCGTGGGCGCGGTGGGCAGCATCTACCCCATGATCTCCGTGCTCGACGTGCCCTTCGCCTTCCCCAACCACGCCGTTGCCTACGAAGTGTTCGACGGTCCCTTCGGCGAGAAGCTGGGTGACGACATCACCGCCAAGACCGGCCTGAAGTGCCTCGGCTTCTCCGACTCCGGCGGATTCTTCCAGTTCTCCAACTCCAAGCGCCCCATCAAGACCCTCGAAGACATGAAGGGTCTCAAGATCCGCACCATGGGCCTGGACACCCACAAAATGCTCGTCTCCAGCCTTGGCGGCCAGCCCGTGTCCATCGCCTGGTCCGAGGTCTACACCTCCCTTCAGACCGGCGTCGCCGACGGCCAGATGAACCCGGTGCCCATCGTCGAGTTCGCCAAACTGTACGAGGTCCAGAAGTACCTGACCATTTCCAACCACCTGTTCGCGCCCCACGTCTGGATGATGAACAAGGCTTTCTACGACTCCCTGACCCCGTCTGAACGGACGGTCGTCGAGAGCGCCGCCAAGACCGCCATCGTGGTCTCCCGCAGCATCGCCAACGCCATCGAGGCGTCCGATCGCGGCCTGCCCTTCCTGTCCGCCAAGATGGAAATCTACACCCTGCCCGAAGCCGAGAAGGAGCGCTTCCGCGCCGCTTCCCAGCCCGTCGTCGAAAAGTACCTCGAAGAGGCCTTCGGCGAAGAAGGCAAGGCAATGCTGAACGCGTTCCTGAAAGCCATCGAAGAAGCGTCCAAATAACCCTCCCACAAGCCTGAACAGCCGGGCGGCGCGGCCTTTCCGCCGCCCGGCGTCTCAACCCGACACGCAAAAGACATGAACAAGACAACACGGCCCGATCACGTCACGGGAATGCGCTGCACCCTCTGCGGCAAGACCTATCTCCCCGGAGAAACCGGCTACGTCTGCCCGGACCACGGCAACGAGGGCATCCTGGACATCGAATACGACTACGACGCCATCGGGCGGCGAATTTCCCCGGACAGCCTCGCCAAGGACAAGACCTGCACGCAGTGGCGCTACCGCGCGCTTCTGCCGGTTCTGCCCGATACCCCGGCCCCGGCCGCCGCCGTGGGCTGGACCCCTCTCTACGAAGCCCGCCGCCTGGCCGATTCCCTGGGCCTCGACACTCTCTACGTCAAGGACGACTCCCGCCAGCCCACCGGCTCCCTCAAGGACCGGGCCAGCTCGCTCGCCGTGATGAAGGCGCGCGAGGCCGGGGCCTCCATGATAACCACCGCATCCACCGGCAACGCGGCCGCCGCCCTGGCGGGCATGTGCGCCGCCGACGGTATGCCGTGCACCATCTTCGTGCCCCGCTCGGCCCCCAGGGCCAAGGTTGCGCAGCTCCTGGCCTACGGGGCGAGGGTCTTTCTGGTGGACGGCACCTATGACGACGCCTTCGAGCTCTGCCTTTCCGCCGCCGCCGAGTTCGGCTGGTACAACCGCAACACCGGCTTCAACCCCTACATGGCCGAAGGCAAGAAAACCGCGGCCTACGAAATCTGCGAGCAATTGGACTGGCAGTGCCCGGACGCCGTGTTCGTGGGCGTGGGCGACGGCTGCATCATCTCCGGGCTGCACAAGGGATTTCTGGACATGTACCGGCTCGGCTGGATCGACCGCCTGCCCCGGCTCATGGGCGTCCAGGCCGAAGGCAGCGATTTTCTGTTCCGGTGCTGGGAGCAAGGTGGTGATCCGGCGACCTTTCCGGCCATCCGGGCCAACACCGTGGCCGACTCCATCTCGGCGGGCCTGCCCCGCGACCGGGTGAAGGCCATGAGAAGCGTGACCGAGACGGGCGGGGCGTTCTTGCGCGTGTCCGACGAGGCCATTCTCTCGGCCATACCCGAACTGGCCCGAAGCACCGGCGTTTTCGCCGAGCCCGCCGGGGCCGCGCCCCTGGCCGGTCTGCACGCCGCCCTGGAGCAGGGACTGGCGGGCCGCGACTCCGCCTGCGTGCTCCTCGTCACCGGCTCCGGCCTGAAGGACGTGGACTCGACCATAAAGGCGTGCGGCGCGGCACCGGCGGTCATCGCCCCGACCCTGGAAGCTCTCGAAGCAGCACTGAACGACCAAGAATCCTAACAAATAAAGGAAAGACAACCATGCTTGACCTGACCATCAACCCGCAGGGCCTGGAAAGCGCCGTGGCCTGCGCCCGCGAAAAGAATATCATCATCCCCACCCTGGAGCAGATGTGCCACCCCGAAAGAATTCCGGCCTCCATCAAGGAAAAGCTCGACAACCTCGGCCTGTGGGACCTTGATCCGCTCAACCTCTTCCGCATCACCTGGAAAAACGAGCCCACGGCCAGCGGAGGCGAATACGGCGGCGTCAACCACATCGAGCTGCCCTCCTCCCTGACCGGCGTGCCCGCGCGCATCGTCATGCTGGTGGGCAAGTGGTTCCCCACCGGCGCTCACAAGGTCGGCGCGGCCTTCGGCTGCCTGGCCCCGCGCCTCGTCACCGGCCAGTTCGACCCGCGCAGGCAGAAGGCCGTCTGGCCCTCCACGGGCAACTACTGCCGGGGCGGCGCATACGACTCCAACCTGCTCGGCTGCGAGTCCATCGCCATCCTGCCCGAAGGCATGAGCCAGGAGCGGTTCGACTGGCTTTCCAAGGTGGCCGGAGAGACCATCAAGACCCCCGGCTCCGAATCCAACGTCAAGGAAATCTTCGACAAGTGCTGGGAACTGCGCAATTCCGGCGACGATATCATGATCTTCAACCAGTTCGACGACATGGGCAACTACCTGTGGCACTACACCGTCACCGGCCGCGCCATGGCCGAACTCATCGACAGCCTGACCGACGAAGCCCAAAAGCGGTTCAGGGGCGTGGTCCTGTCTACCGGCTCGGGCGGCACCCTGGCCAGCGGCGACTATCTCAAGCAGCAGTTCCCCCACCTCAAGGTGGCCGCCTGCGAGGCGCTGCAATGCCCCACCCTGCTCAACAACGGATTCGGCGCGCACCGCATCGAGGGCATCGGCGACAAGCACGTGCCCTGGGTCCACAACGTGCGCAACACCGACATGGCCATAGCCGTGGACGACGAAGTCCCCATGGACCTCATCCGCCTGTTCAACGAACCGGCAGGCATCGAGACCCTCAAGGCCCAGGGCGTCCCGGCAGAGATCGCCGAAAACCTGAAGATGCTCGGCATATCCTCGGTCGCCAACATGATCTCCGCCGTCAAGTTCGCCAAATACTATGAACTGGGCGAGGACGACATCGTCCTGTCCGTGGCCACGGACTCCATGGAGATGTACCAGAGCCGCCTGGCCGAACTGACCGCCGAGCGCGGTGATTACGACGCCGACGACGCCGCGTACTCGCGCGGAGTGCTGGCCTCCACCACCATCGACAACATGCTGGAGCTGGGCTACTACGACAGGAAGCGCATCCACAACCTCAAGTACTACACCTGGATCGAGCAGCAGGGCATGGCCTTCGAGGACATCCAGGCCCAGTGGTACGACGAGCATTACTGGGAGAACATCCAGAAGCTCGCCCCCGAAGTGGACAGGCTCATCAACGAATTCAACGCCCGGACCGGCCTGCTTGAAGGCTAGGGGGAGGCGACATGTCCAACAAGGATAAGTACTGCAATCTGAGCGTGGCGCTGTGCCAGGAGCTGGTCTCCCTGCCCAGCGTCTCCGGCGAGGAAGGCGACGTCGCAAAGGCCCTGGCCGCCGCCATGGAGGCCAACGGATTCCACCGCGTCACGGTGGACCGCTACGGCAACGTCGTCGGCCGCATCAAGGGCGACAAACCCGGCCCGTGCGTCCTCTTCGACGGACACATGGATGTGGTCCCCGTGCCCGATCCTTCCGCCTGGACCCAGTCCCCCTTCGGCGGAGACATCGTGGACGGCAAGGTCTACGGCCGGGGCACGTCCGACATGAAGGGCGCCCTGTCCGCCATGGTCGGGGCCGCGGCATGGTTCGCCAAGGAAACCAAGGGCAAGTTCGCAGGGGAAATCTGCGTGGCGGGCGTGGTCCAAGAGGAGCTTTTCGAGGGCATCGCCGCCCGCGAAATCTCCGCCGAGGTCAAGCCCGACTTCGTCATCATCGGCGAGGCTTCCGAGCTGAACCTCAAGATCGGCCAAAGGGGCCGCGCCGAAATAGTGGTCGAGACCATGGGCGTCCCGGCCCACTCGGCCAACCCCGACAAGGGCGTCAACGCCGTCCACCTGATGACCGACCTGATCCGAGAGATCGACAAGATCGAAGCGCCCGAGCAACCCGTGCTCGGCAAGGGCATCTGCGTGCTTACGGACATCAAGTCCACCCCCTACCCCGGCTCGTCCGTGGTGCCCAGCGGCTGCCGGGCCACCTACGACCGCAGGCTCCTGGTGGGCGAGACCCCGGAATCGGTCCTGGCCCCGTTCAACGAGGCCATCGGCAGGCTCTCCGAGGCCAACCCGGACTTCAAGGCCAAGGTCTACTTCGCCAAGGGCAAGGAGAAATGCTACACGGGCGTGCACATCCAGGGCGAACGGTTCTTCCCCGGCTGGCTCTACGACGCCGACGCCCCCTTCGTGGCCGCCGCCCTGGCCGGACTCGAAGAGGCGGGCCTCGCTCCGGGATTGTCCCATTACTCCTTCTGCACCAACGGCAGCCACTATGCGGGCGAGGCGGGAATCCGCACGCTGGGCTACGGCCCTTCCCGCGAAAACCTGGCGCACACCATCGACGAACACATCGAAGTGGACCAACTGCACAAGGTGACCGCAGGCTACAAGGCCATCATCGAAGCCTTGCTTCGGTGCGAGTAATCCAACGGCCGACCGCAACCATACGGAAACAACCATGAGCATACGCATAGACAACGCCCGCATCATCGACGGCTCAGGCGAGCCGTCGACGCCGGGCGGCGTCCGCGTCGAGAACGGCCTCATCACCCACGTGGGAACGGACCTGCCCGAGGCGGACGAAACCATCGACGCCAAGGGGCGCGTGGTCTGCCCGGGCTTCATCGACACCCACTCCCACTCGGACCTGGTGGTCATGGAGGCTCCCTTCATCCTGCCCAAAATCCGGCAGGGCGTGACGACCGAAATACTCGGCCAGGACGGCATCTCCATGGCCCCCCTGCCGCATGAGCACATCCAGGCGTGGCGCAGGAACCTCGGCGGCCTCGAAGGCGAATCCGACACACTGGACTGGGGCTGGCAAACGACGGAAGGCTACCTGAACCGCCTCGAACGAAGCGGCGTGGGAACCAACGTCTGCTATCTCGCCCCTCACGGCAACGTGCGCATGGAGGCAATGGGACTGGACGACCTCAAGGCCGGGCCGGAAGACCTTCGCCGTCTCCAGGCCGTGCTTCGGCGCGAGTTGGAGGCGGGCGCGTTCGGCCTGTCCACCGGGCTCATCTATCCGCCCTGCACCTACGCGGACAAGGCCGAGATGGAAGCCCTCTGCTCGGTTGCCGCCGAGTTCGGCCGCCCGCTGGTCATCCACCAGCGCAGCGAGGCCGACACCATCCTGGAATCCATGGCCGAAGTGCTGGACATCGCCCGAAACACCGGGGTCCACATCCACTTCTCCCACTTCAAGATCTGCGGCAAAAACAACGCGGACAAGTTCGAGCGCGTACTCGGGTTGCTCGACCAGGCCGCCGACGAAGGGCTGAAGGTCACCATGGACCAGTACCCCTATGTGGCCGGGTCCACCATGCTCGGGGCCATCCTACCCCCCTGGGCGCACGCCGGGGGCACGGACAGGCTCCTGGAACGGCTGGCCGACGAATCGGCCCGCGCCGGAATGCTCCGCGACATCCGCGAGGGCATTGTCGGCTGGGACAACTTCGTGGCATTCGCGGGCGTGGACGGCATCTTCGTCACCAGCGTGCGCACCGAGGCCAACCGCGACGCCGTCGGCAAAACCCTGGTGGAGCTCGGCGAGATGCGCGGCAAGCCGCCCCTCGAAGCGGCCCTCGACCTCCTGCTCCAGGAGGAAAACGCGGTGGGCATGGTCGACTTCTACGGGCTTGAAGAACACGTCAAGGCGTTCATGGCCCGTCCGGAAATGAACGTCTGCACCGACGGTCTGCTCGGCGGCACGCCCCACCCGCGCACCTATGGGGCGTTCCCCAGGGTGCTCGGAAAGTATGTGCGCGAGGAACAGGTCATGCCCCTCGAAACCGCCGTCCGCAAGATGACCGGCAAACCCGCCGAGACCTTCGGCATCGACAGGCGCGGCCTGCTCAAGCCGGGCCATCACGCCGACATCGTCCTCTTCGATCCGGACACCGTGCGCGACCGGGGCACCTACACCGAGCCTCGCCAACATCCGACCGGCATCGACCTTGTCATGATAAACGGCGTCATCGTCCACGGCGACGGCGCGACCGACAATCCCACTCCTCCCGGCAAGGTCCTCCGGCCGGGCGAATAACGCCTCCCAAAACCGGGTGAAGGGGGATAAACGCAATGGCGTTTTCCCCCTCCATCCGGCTTCTTTCTTGTCTCTTCAGCGATTATTCAGACTGTTCGCGCCGCCCAAGGCGCACGGACGATCGCTCGATTCATGGGGATCGGGATGAGGATTCACGAAAAAAGGGAACATCCTTCTCTCAAGGAGGTTCCCTTTCTTGTTTCCGCTATTGCGAAATCGACCGCGCCCTATCGCGCCGCATCGCGTCAGGCCACGCAATCGGCCGCTACCGCCGCATCGGGACGGGACAGATCGCAGAAGCGCGAACGGTCCTCGTCGCTGCCGATGAACGCGACAAGGTCCCCGGCTTCGAGGATGTAGGCGGCGTCGGGATTGGTCTTGAGCTGTCCCTTGCGGACCACGCCCACCACGGACGCGCCCGTGGCCTTCCGGATATTGCTCTCGCCGAGGGATTTGCCGACCAGGGAACTGGACGCGGGCAACTTGACCCATTGCAGGTCGAACTGCTGCTCCGCGCCGCGGAACTGGATAAGCTCCCGATAATCGTCGCTGGAATCGGCCAGCACGGAATAGAACTCCTGACGGATGCGGTCCGTATGCCGTTGAATTTCCACGGGCGATTTGCTCAGGCGCAAGAGCGACTGCCGGGACATTTCCAGGCTCGCTTCCAGTTCCGGGAGCACGGCCTCGTCTGCTCCAAGCTCCTTCATGTCGTGGAGATGCTCGCGATTGGTGGACCGGGCGATAATGTCCAGGTCGGGGTTGTCGTGCTTTGCGTTCTGGATGATGGCCCGCGTCGTCACCAGATCGGGAATCGTGACGATGAGCTGGGCCGCGTTGCGCAGCCCCGCTGCCTCGAGAACGATCTCCTGGCTGGCGTCGCCGTACACGGCCGGAATGCCCGCCTTCTTGGCCTGCTCGAACCGGCGGTGATCCAGCTCCACCACCACATGAGTCAAGTCGAACCGCTTGAGAATCTGGGCGATCTGCAACCCCACGCGGCCCGCTCCGAGGATGACGACGTGGCCGCCCAATCCCTCCTTGGGCATGTTGGTGGATTCGAGCTCCTCATGGGAGAACCACCGCTTGCGCAGGGCGTAGAGCCGGGCGGTCTGCCCGGACACGATGGGAGTCAGGACCATGGAGATGATGGTCACGGTAAGGATCAGCGCGTAGAGGTCCTGGTCGATGGAGCCTGTGGACACTCCGAGACGGGCCAGAACGAAAGAAAATTCGCCGATCTGGAAAAGCCCAAGGCCCACGGCCAGCGGGACCACGTTGCGGTAGCGGAAGACCCGGGCAAGGATGGCGAAAACGATCCCTTTGCCCACGCAGAGGAAAATCAGCAGCCAGAAGACCTGCCGGAAATTGTCGACCAGGAACATGGGATCGAAGAGCATTCCCACCGAGGAAAAGAAGAGCAGTCCGAAGATGTCGCGCAACGGGATGATGTCGCTCAACGCCTGGTGGCCGAAATCCGATTCGCTCAAGACCATGCCCGCCACGAACGCTCCGAAAGCAAAAGACAGCCCAGCCAGGTAGGTCACGTAGCCAACGCCCAGGCCGATGGCCGCAATGGCCAGCAGGAACAGCTCCCGCGAGCCGAGCCGGGCGATGTGGGCCATGAGCCACGGGAGCAGGCGCGTACCGAGAACGATCATGGCCGTGATGAACAGTCCGGCCTTGAGGGCCGCGAAGCCGAGCTTGGGCAGTCCCACCACCGGGTCGTTGAGTTCGGGCAAAATGACCATCATGGGCACGACGGCCAGGTCCTGTACGATGAGCATCCCGATCATGACCTTGGAGGACAGGGTTCCCAGCCACCCCTGGTTCATGAGCGTCTTGAGCAGGACCATGGTGCTCGAAAAGGAGGCCAGCGCGCCAAGCCACAGGGACGCTTTCCAGCCGAGGTCCATGTATTGCCCCGCCGCGAACCCCAGCGCTATGGTCAATAGCATCTGCAATGGCGTCCCTATGAGGGCCACCAGTTTGACCGGCCTCAGGTCCTTAAAAGAAAATTCCAATCCCAGGGCGAAAAGAAGAAGCGCGATGCCTATTTCGGCCAGCAGCTCGATATCATGCACCCCGGCAACGGTCAGCCCGCCGGTGTGCGGGCCGAGCAGGACACCGGCCAGGATGTAGCCGAGAATGATCGGCTGCCCGACCCGCTGGGCCGCAAGCCCGCAGAAAAAGGCGAAGACAATGATGAGAATGATGTCCGTGGCCAAGCCCATCTCAGGTCCTTCCAACGTGTGTTCGAATTATGCGGTTCCGGGCTGCGGCCCGGCATCCCCTGCCCTTGTTATACAATAAATGGTATCCCGCAGGGAATCCAGACGAAAAGAAGGCTTGCACGCCGAAACGTACAAGCCTTCTTTTTTATTGGCTTTCATTCTCCAAAACCGCCAAAGGCCGCCCTATGGCGACCCGGCGGACGGAGCGCTTCCCCGCATGGGGAACGGCGGCGGCCCGAGGGCCGAGCCGTGTTAGCACTTGGACGGAGCGAGCGCGGGCTCGGCGTCCGGGTCGAAGACCACGTCGCCGTCTTCAGTGACCTGCGGGTTGAGTTCTTCCATGAAATCCTGCGTCATGCCGGGAACCTTGAGCATGTCCTCGGCGGACTTGAAAGCGCCGTTGGCCTTGCGGTAGTCGACAATGGCCTTGGCCAGATCCTCGGGAATGTCGATGTCCTCAATGGCCATGATCTCTTCGACCGAGGCGGTGTTGAAGCTGACAATGCCGTCCTGGGCAAAGGCCGTACCGGCGAAGACTATGCACATGGCCGCCAGGCAGAGGGTAATGATGAGCTTTTTCATGTTTCTGTCCTTTATATGGTTGCTGGAGCGGGCGGGGCCGCCCCAAGTCGGACCGCCCCGCCCATGGGGTTTGGTACTCGTTTAGCCGGCCTGGACCCGGAAGGTGGTGTTGTCCGGAGGCGTGACCTTGATCTCCTTGGGAGTCTTGAGCTGCGGCACGTAGTCATACGGCACGCGCATGGCACGGTAGACCAGGTTGTAATTGCCGTTCTTGGTGTAGTACGGGCTGATGTATTCCCAGACGATTTCGTGATCCGGGGTCACTTCCTGGAACTGACCCACCGCGCCGTTGGTGATCATCGTGTTGCCGTTGGGCAGACGCTGAGCCGAGGACACGTAGTCGGAGTAGAACTGGTACTTGTTGCGCATACCCATCTGCTTGGCCGAGTGCTCCCAGACCACTTCGAGGGTGCGCGGGTCGAACTCGATGACGCGGGAGTAGTCCCGGCGGGCGTCGGACCAGCCCAGGGGCGCGCCCGGGTTGCGTTCGCCGTAGCCGCCGTAGCCGCCGTTGTCATAGACCAGGATGTTGCCCTCGCCCGGCAGACCCTTGGGGATCATGTGGGTGTGGTGCTGGCCGATGATCTGTCCGAGCTTGGACAGGGCGCGCTTGTACTGCTTGCCGCCGAATTCCCACATGGAATCGCGGTAGTATTCGGGGCCGAGCTGCCAGACGATCTTGCCGGTCTTCTTCTCGATGATGAAGCTGGTGTTGATCTGGCGGCAGGAGATGATGATGTTCTCCGGATTGAAGACCGAGTACTTCTCCTTGTCCTCGTCCCACCACTTGTTCGGGCCGAGGTAGGAAGCGGCGTTGACATGAATCCAGTCGCCGCCCTTCCGGCCCGGGGTACGGGTCATGGAGTAGGTCGGGTACTTGTACATGGTCTTCTTGAACTCCAGCGGGAATTCCATCTCGTCGAAGTGCTCGGCGCCGAGCCACTCCCAGATCACGTTGCCCTTGGCGTCCAGCTCGACGATATAGTCGTCGTAAAGCTCCTTGTCGGAGATGAACTGGTTGTGCGTGAACTTGTGCGACAGGATGAGCATCTTGCCCTGGTAGTTGTCCAGCGGCATTCCCGGCACATAGTAGCCCACCGGGTTGCCCTCGAACTGGTAGTCGTGGTGCATACCCGCCCTGGGCACGGACCGGACGACCTTGCCGTTCCAATCCAGAACCACCAGGTCGGTGGAAGAGGGATCCTGCCAGACACGGCCCTTCTTGTCGGGAGAGGGGCGCTTGGTACCGGCCAGGAAGCCGCCCTTGAGCATCTTGGGCGGATGTTCGGCCTGGCAGACGTCCTTCCACTGGCGGACCACGTTGCCGTTCATGTCGATGAGGACGGTTCCCTCGGACTCGACTTCGGTGCCGAACACGGTGTAGCCGTTAAAGCACTTCTCGGGGTTGTAGATAGTGGTCCCATGGGGGAAAACCGTGGGGAAGGACAGAGCCTTCATCGGATTTATCAGCGCCGCTGCGGCTGCCACGGCCGCGCCGGTGATAAACTCACGTC
The DNA here is from genome assembly GCF_028532725.1 of Desulfovibrio sp. Fe33. Classification (NCBI taxonomy): domain Bacteria; kingdom Pseudomonadati; phylum Thermodesulfobacteriota; class Desulfovibrionia; order Desulfovibrionales; family Desulfovibrionaceae; genus Desulfovibrio; species Desulfovibrio sp. Fe33. Next base: position 347,233 of record NZ_JAQKGU010000002.1, on the reverse strand, counting down.
TTTTCATCATATCTCCTTTGTCGCGTTCATATCACGACCAGAGCTTATTTTCATTACTCCCGCCGAAAGCGTTGCTCAAGGGCGGGGGGAAAGAGGCCGGGATGTCTCACCCGGCCATCATTCTGTCAACTAATAGCCGGCCATGCTCGCTTCGCCACCTTCGTCTTCCACCGGAGCGGCAACCTTGGCTGCCGGAGCGGCCTTGACTGCGGCGGCGGGAGCGGCGAAGCCTGCGCCCGCATGGTAATCGCGGAAGAAACGCGGAGCGTCGTCACCGGCGATGTAGCCCTTGGGAGTCAGGGTCTTGCCGTAGAACGCCGGGTAATCCTCGCCATAACGATAGGAGCGATGCACCATGTTGGTCATGGAGTCGATGTGGGCGTTGAACGGGAAGGCGTCGTCGTTGTTGACCACGGCCTTGGTCTTGCCGCCGAAGATGGGGCTGATGAATTCCCAGACAACCTCACCCTCGGGAGTGACCTCGAAGAGATGGCCGCCGTGGGTGGAGGTAATCAGGGTGTTGCCGTTCTTCAGACGCTGCACGGCGCCCTGGCGGTGAGAGTTGAAGCTGTTGGTGTGACGGGTGGCGAATTCCCAAACGACCTTGCCGGTCTTGGGATCGACTTCCACGGCGCGGGACCGGCGATCCTGGGGACGCTCGGAACCGTTGTCGAAGACGAGGATGTGGCCGTTCTTCAACGGGGTGGCGCAGTGGTTGCCGAACATCTTCTGGGAACCGTCATCCCAGTAGCCGGGCTTCTTGGCGTTGGGATCCCAGGCGGAGGGGTTGCCCCAGCGGTATTCCATCTCGCCGGTCTTGTGGTTGATGAAGTAGAACTCGGACAGGTTGCGCGAATTCAGCACAACAGTGTCGGTCTCGGGAATGTAGTTGACGGTGTTGAAGTGGGACCAGTCATAGGTGGCGTACATCTCGCCCAGGGGCATGGGCAGGGTGTAGTTGATGTCGAACTGCTTGGGACCGGTGCCGATATGATCCTTGATGTGCCACTCCCACACGGTCTCGCCTTCACGGTTGACCTCACGGACGAAGTCGACCCAGAAGCGGTCGTGGGGGACGCCCTTGGTGACCACGGGCTTGGTGGGGATGGTCAGGGGATTGCGGCCCAGCTTGCGGGCTTCGTCATTGGTCAGGGTTTCCCAACCAAGGATCAGGGTGTTGCCGTTGGGCATACGGCAGAAGGTGTGATGCTGAATCTCCTTGTTGGGAGTGAACATCTTGTACTCCCATACCTTCTTTCCGTTCCAGTCGAACTCCTCGAGGATGCCGCCCGCGCCGCCGATGCCGCAGTAGCCGACTTCCGGCTTCTTGGGAACGGCGCCCGCGCGCAGCAGATGGCCGTTGGGCAGCAGCACGGAATGCAGGCCCGCAGTGTACTCGCTTTTCCATGTGTGAACAATGTTGCCACGCATGTCGATGAGATAGGTGGTCTTGCTGGCCACCGTGGGGTCGAACAGGGTGTATCCCTGGTAGGCCTTGGCCTGGTCGTAGCACAACACACCGGTGGGACCGGTGATGGATTCATAGGCATACGCCCCGGAACTCAGGACGATCAGGGAGATCCCGAGCATCAGAGCCATATGCCAGCGATGCAGTTTAAGCACTCTTTCCTCCTTACCTGTTACAAATACATTTGTTGCCAACACGGAACGCCTGCGCGGTTCTTCGCCTCCCGGCTCAATCCGAATCACTCTCTCGAAACAGCGAACCTTTCGGTTTCCGCACACAGCGCACACAGGGGTAACCAAGTTTCATGCCAACGATTTCACAATGTTTTTTATCAATGATTCAAGGCAGTTATTTTTTCACAACGGTTGCACTTCCCCTCTAGAAATGCGTATCGGCGCACACACTGTGCCGCACCCCGCACAAAACGCCTCCGCAAGCGTCAGCGCGCACACGTCCCCCGCGGCCCGGGAAGCCCGATTTTGCGGGAGTCCGCCGGTCCGGCCGGAGGGTTGTCACGTAGCTGGAACAATTCTTGATAAAACGGGCACAACCGCGGGGATCGACAGCGTCTGCGGTGATGTCCCGCAGGCCGGTCGCAGTGTCCGCGCAACGGGTAAAATGTATTAATCCGGCGCGCTCCGAGCTGTCCCGACCGCGCCGAACAAACGGAGGAATGGATGAACTGGTTCAAAATCGGGCTGCTGGGCTTGCTGATGCTCGCCCTCACGGCGGTGACGGCCCAAGCTGAAGAAAAGACGCCTGTGGCCTGGGGAGGCGTCGGCTCGACCTTCGGCCCATGCGGCCTGGGTATGCCCGCAGGCGCGTTCGCCGTGGGCGGCAACGTGTACTACGGCAAAAGCAACGGTGTCTGGGAAAGCAGCAAGCGCGTAAACGGTAACGCCAAGGCCACCAAGCTCAACGAAATCTTTAAAACCCGTTACGGTGTCATGAAAGGTCTTGATATCCGTACCGCCACCCCCGTCTACAACGTGCACATCGAAAAGCCCAACGACTCCAACAGGGAATCATACGGCATCGGCGACACCGCCATCCTGCTGCACAAGACCATTCTCAACCAGAAGGCAGGAGACCCGCTCTCCGTGGCCCTGGATTTCGGCGGCGTGGTCCCCACCGCCTCGGTCAGCCCGCATTCGTCCGACGCTGCGGGCAACGACGCCTGGGGTTTCATCGGCGGCATCGGAGCCACATGGTTCAACGGCGCCAACCGGTTCGACACCGAAGTCAACTACGCGACCTTCAGCGAAGGCGCGCATGATTATGAAAAAGGCGACCGCTACCGCTGGAACCTGGGCTACGCCTACGCCTTGAGCGACCGTTGGGACATCGGCGCGGAATCCTCCTGGGAAATGAACGAAGAATCCCGGACCCTGGGCCTGGCCGACCGCAACGCCTCCATCGAGTGGTACGTCGGCCCCAAGGTGGTTTACAAGTACGCTCCCTGGAAGCTCTTCACGGGTCTTATCGCCAAGGCCCCCGTGCACCGCTGGTATGAAGGGAACAAGGTCGGTTCCGACGATTTCCGCCTGGAACTCAAGCTCATCAAGGTGTTCAGCCTCGGCACCCTGTTCGACTAGGCGAACGGCCTCGCAAAACGACCAAGGCCGGTTCCTCGCGGACCGGCCTTTTTTCATTCCCGGACGAATCTGCGTCCTAAAGCTTGTAAGCGTCTATCTTGTCGTACAAGGTTCGGCGTCCGATGCCCAAAATCTTGGCCGCCTTGGATCGGTTGCCGTCGGATGAGGCCAACGCCTGCCGAATGGCCTTGATCTCGGCCTTTTCCACCGCCTGCTTGAGCGACACGGCGCCGTCCTCGACCCCGCCCCCGGAATCCGGAAAACACATTGGGTGGGCGCACAGGTCCTCCACGCTGATGACGTCGCCATCGGCCAGGAGCACGGCCCGTTCGATGACGTTCTCCAACTCCCGGATGTTCCCCTTCCACGGGGCGTCGCGCAGGGTCTGCATGGCTCCCGGCGTCAGCGACTGAACCGACTTGTTGTAGCGTTCGTTGAACTTGCGCACGAAATGCCCCACGAACAGGACCATGTCCTCCTGGCGGTTGCGCAAGGGGGGCAGGTGCAGGGGTATGACGGCCAGCCGGTAATAGAGGTCCTTGCGAAACTCCCCGGATTCGACGGCCTCCTCCAGGTTGCGGCTCGTGGCGGACAGGAAACGGACGTCCACCTTGATGGGCATGTTGCCGCCCACAGGCTTGATCTCCTTCTCCTGGATGGCCCGCAGCAGCTTGACCTGGGTGGACGGCGTCAGTTCGCCGATCTCGTCCAGGAACACGGTGCCGCCCTGGGCCTCTTCGAGCAGGCCGCGCTTGGCCCGGATGGCCCCGGTGAAAGCGCCCTTCACATGGCCGAAGAGCTCGCTTTCGAGCAGGTTCTCGGAGAGCGAGCCGCAGTCGATGGTGAAAAACGCCTTCTCGGAACGGGAGCTGGAGTTGTGGATGCGCTTTGCAAACAGGGACTTGCCCGTGCCGGTCTCGCCCTGGATGAGGATGGACACGTCCGAATCCGAGACCTTCTCGATCATGGACATCATCTGCTGCACGAGCGTGGTGTTGCCGATGACCATGGACTCGGAGTCCGCCTTCTGCTCCCGCTGGCTGAACGTCTCCAGTTTGCGGTGCAGCTTTCCGTACTCGATGGCGCGGCAGGCCAGCAACGCCAGTTCCTGGGTCTTGAACGGCTTGGTGATGTAGTGGTACGCGCCGAGCTTGATGGCCTCCACCGCGCTCTCTATGCTTCCGGCCCCGGTCATTATGATGAACGGCAGGATGTGGTCGATGGACCGGATCTGCTTAAGCAGCTCCAGGCCGTTCATGGGCTCCATGGCCAGGTCGCTGACCACAAGGTCGTAGGCCGTTTCGGACAGGGCCTTCCAGGCGTCCGGTCCGCACGAGGCCGTGTCCACCACATATCCCTGGCGTCCCAGGGAACGTTTCAGGGCGCTGAGCAGGTCCTGCTCATCGTCCACCAACAATATCTTTTCGGGCATGATTTATGTCTCCTTGGCGTGGACCGAGGGGAATTCCAGATACATGCAGGTCCCCTTCCCGGGCTCGGATTCAGCGAAAATCAGACCGTCATGCCGCTCCACCATGCGACGGGTGATGAACAGTCCCAGACCGAAGCCGCCCTTGCGCGAGGAAAAGAACGGCTCGAATACCTGGGTCAGATTGGGCCGCGCGATGCCCGTGCCGTTGTCGCTGACAACTATGCGCACGGTCTCGTCCCCATCCTCTCCGGCCTTGACCGCGCGGATTCGAATAAGCTCATCCTCCCCGGTCACGGCCATCGAGTTGAATATCAGGTTCATAAGCACCTGTTGCAGGGCGCGCTCGTCGCCCCGGATATGCAGGGACTCCTCGGGCAGTTCCAGCTCCACCCGCTCCCGCTTGCGGCGGCTGCCCAGCAAGGTCAGGGAATCGCGGACCAGGTTGCCCACCTCCACCACGCCCATGCTCATGGGCTTGGGCGTGGCCGCTTCAAGCAGCCCCTTGGTGATCTCGCCCGCGCGGATGGCGTTGCGCTGCACGGCCAAAAGCCCGTCCTTAACATCGGGGGTCAGTCCCTCCTCGAACATGAGGTCCTCGGCATTGGCCTGAATGACCCCCAGCGGATTATTGATCTCATGAGCCAGGGAAGCCGCCATCTTGCCGATGATGCCCAGCCGCTCGGACTGGATGAGCTCTTCCTCCATGCGGTTGCGCTCGGTCACGTTGCGCGCGAACAGGCAGGCGAGCAATTGAGTCCTGACCGGTCCCTGAATGATCCGGCCAGCCACCTCAACCTCCATGGGCTGGCCCGTCGCGCCGATCATTTCCAATTCGTGCTTGTCGCAGCCGTCGTTGAAGACCTTCTTCAGGAAGGCCCCTATCTCGTCGGAGTACTCGCGGGTCGTCAGTTGCTGCAGATAGACCTCGTCCCGCGGCAAAGGGAAACGAAGGGAGTGCCGGGCGCGTTCGTTGGCATGAAGCACATGCCCCTCCTCGTTGACGAGGAAAATCATGTCCGGCGAAGACTCGATCAGGTCCCTGTAGCGCTGTTCTGTACGGCGCAGGTCCTGCGTCACCCGATCGACCCGGCGCTTGAGGGACACGTTCCAGACCACGATGGCGATGAAAATGATCCCGGCCGCAGCTGACACGATGGCCACGTATTTGGCGTAATGCCGGATGCCGTCGGTGATGGTCGGCTTGCCGAACCACTTGTCCTGCAACTGATCTGCCAGCCCAACCTCTTGAAGTCGGTGGAAGGCTGCCTGGATTTTCGGGGCCAGATCGGGGTCTTTCCGGGACACGAGGATGCCCAGGGGACTTTCCCCGAGGACCACGCCCTTCTTGAGGATGTTGGGAATCTGGTAGCGGTCGATGAGATCGTCGGCCACCCGCTCGGATGGGGCCACGAACACGTCCATGACTCCCTGGCTGACCATGGTAAGGGCTTCCAGGGGAGAACTCAGCCAGATCACGTCGTCGCCCAGCTGGATCTCCTGGCTGTAGGGAGCGGAGGTGATGGCCACGACCTTTTTGTTGTCGAGGTCCCGCAGGCAGGTCACGGAACGGCAGTTCTGGTTGACGTAGAGATGGTGGCGCAGACTTATGCCCACGGGAATCCAGACGGCGTCCAATTCCCGGGCGGTCTCCTCCGAATCGTGGGCCAGGATGTCCACCGTGCCCTTCGTGAACAGCTCGCGCCGCTTGTCCAGGTCATGGATGGCCCGGAACTCCATGTCGGCGCCCATCAGCTTGCCGAGCATGACCATTTCGTCCACGGAATAGCCCCGCACTCCCTGTTTGCCGTCCTTGACGGCAAGAAAGGAAAAAGGCGGAGAGATGGCCCGGGTGCCGACATGATAGACCGGACGGGCAAAGGCCTGTCCCTGGAAAATAACCGGGAGCAGGAACAGGAAAAACAAAAAGAGGGTAACGGCGCGTCGCATGATGTGGAACCTATAGCAAAGCAGCCCGACGCGCCACCTTGCAGGGACGGGTTCCGAAAAACGCCGAAGTCCCCCGGCAGGAGGAATGCCGGGGGAGCTCGACGAGAGGTGGTCGAAGATGCGTCGGTTCATCTAGCCCTATTCTCTTTGAACGTTATTTCACGGCGCCGATGAGCACCGCCTTGTATCCCTTGCCGATGTCGTTGCGGGCATCGGAGTAAACCATGACCATGTCCAGGAACCGTCCGGCCTTCAATCCTTCCAGGGTGACGGCGATGTCCGCGGACTGCCCGGCGGGCACGGTCAGCTCGCCCACCCAGTAGGTCTTCCCGAACTTCTGGGATTTGACGGCCGTGACCTTCATGGGCGCGTCGCCCGCGTTGGCCACCTTCAAGGACACCTTGTTGGGCCGGTCGGCGGCCAGGGTTCCGAGATCGACCTTGCGCGGATCGATCTCCATGACCCCCATGGGAATCGGATCGACGTGCCCCAAAATGTGGATGACGTCCTCGGTCTTTCCTTCGCCGCCGCTGAATACATGGACGGTCTTGTCGAATTTACCGGGGTATTTCAGCGTATGGTACGTGATGACCATGGTCGCCGTCTCGCCCGGAGCCAGCCGGGTCTTGTCCAGTTTCGTGGAGGTGCAGGCGCAGCTGGTGGAAACGTTCGCCACCACGGCTTCGGTCGAGGACGCATTGGTCAGGGTGACGGTCTTTTGCGCGTCCGGGCCTTCCTGCATGTTGCCGAATTCGACCTTGAGGTCGCTTATCCTGAGCTGGCCCGCCGATGCGGCTCCGGCCAGGCAGACGACGAGGGCGAAAGCCAGCGCAATGATACGATGTTTCATGATGATCTCCTTTGTTGGCCCCGGCGTTCACAGTTCCGACCCTTGGGGCCGGGGCTCCCCGGCGCGTATTGCGCCGGGGAGGCAACGCCGTGCGAAAAGCTCATGAAACACGGTGTCGGGCACTGTTCTGCCGGGAGTTATTCCACGTTGCCTATGAGGACGGCCTTGTATCCCTTGCCGATGTCGTTGCGGGCGTCGGAGTAAACCAGGACCATGTCCAGGAACCGCCCGGCCTTCAGCCCTTCCAGGGTGACGGCGATGTCCGCCGACTGTCCGGCGGGCACGGTCAGCTCGCCCTCCCAGTAGGTCTTCGCGAACTTCTGGGATTTGACGGCCGTGACCTTCATGGGCGCGTCGCCCGCGTTGGCCACCTTCAGGGACACCTTGTTGGGCCGGTCGGCGGCCAGGGTCCCGAGATCGACCTTGCGCGGGTTGACCTCCATGACTCCCATGGGGATCGGTTCCACGTAGCCCACGATATGGACGACCTGGGCGTTCTCCTTGCCGTCGCCGGTGGACACCGTGACGGTCTTGTCGAACTTACCGGGATATTTGAACGTATTGTACTTGATGACCAGTTCGGTCGCTTCACCGGGCTTGAGGCTGCTCTTTCCAAGAGCAGTGGTGGTGCAGCTTCAGGACGTGGCCACGTTCGTGATGGTGATTTCCTCTGCGGTGCTGTTGGTCACCGTGATCGCCTTGCCGGCCACCGGACCTTCTGTCATGGACCCGAAGTCCACGGTCGTCTGGCTGAAGGCAAGCGGTTGGGCCGAGGCCGCGCCCGCCATGCAGACGAGCATGGCGAGGGCCAGGGCAATGGATTTCAAACGCATGATCGCTCCTTATTCTCCCCCGTGAACGAAACGGGATTTTACTTTGTAGTCGAAGTTCTTGTCCTGCCCCTCGGTATGGCAGGTCCGGCACAGGGCCTCGTCGGGATGCACCTTGAGATCGGCCGGGTCGCCGGACTGCGAATGCGCCAGCCCGGGGCCGTGGCAGGACTCGCACTGCACGTCCTTGAGCTCGGGGGTAAGGTCCATGTCGATAAAACCGCCCTCCGCGTCCATGGCCACCACATGGCAGCGCACGCACCCCGGAACGGACTGCTTTTCCTCGCCCTGATGCTTGAGGTCCTCGAAGGCCCGGGCATGGGGGGTGGTCTTCCACCCCTCGACGATCTTCGGGTGACACTCGCCACAGGCGGTGTAGCCCACGAAATCGCCGAACAGCTCGGCTTGGGCGGCGGCAGCGGCCAGGGAAACTGCGAAGCAGGCGACGGCGATGATGAGCAGCAGACGGTTCATGACCTACCTCCGGCTAGCAGTTGCAGTCCGAAGCTGCCTCTATGTAGATGAACTTGTCGAGCTTCCGAAGCAGGGCGTTGTCCACGCCCTCGATGTCGAGCAGTTCGGACATGTCCACGAACTCGCCGTTTTCCTCGCGGGCCTTGACGATTTCCTGGGCCAGCTCATGGCTGATGCCTTCGACGGCTTCGAGCTGCTCCACGGTCGCCACGTTGAGGTTGATCTTGCCGTCATTGTCGGCGGCGAAGACGGTGGAAGCGGACAGGGCCAGAGCCAGCAGCAGTGCGAAAGCGATGCAGATCTTTTTCATGATCGTTGCTCCTAAGGGGTTACCAGCCAAGGTAGTGATGGCTGTACATGAAGAACCAGGCCAGGCAGGAGACGGCTGCGCTGGCGATGCCGGAAACGGTTTTCCTGAAGGGCGAAGCCGACTCGCGGTCCGCCTTGAACACGCCCATGTACAGGGCCGCAGTGGTCAGGACGACCAGCAGGACCGCAAACAGGGGCAGGATGACGTAGTAGATGCCGTGCATGATGCCCTCCTAAAGCAGGCCCAGATACTGGCTGACGGTGATGAAGGCCATGACGGCCACGGCGAACAGGATGCCCAGGGTGTCCCGGTCCTGCTCTTCCACGCCCTTGTTGGCCATGTAGTCGAAGCCGGTCTCGTCGGTGGTATGCGTATGTCTTGTCATCTCGATACTCCTACTAGGCCGCAAGAAGGCCGGTTTTGGCGCACAGGGCGATGGCGGCGAGCAGCAGGACGATGCGCAGGACGCCCGCCACTGCGGTCACTGCGACGCCTTTGAGGCCGTGCTGCGTGATCTCGCGGAAGGACATGGACAGGCCGAGCGCGCCCGCAGCCAGGGAGAAGTCCCACTTGACCATTTCGAAAATGGCGTGATGGGCAGGCTCCTTGAACAGGTGCAGGCAGGCCAGGACCCACAGGAAGACGAACACGCCGAGCCAGATCGGGAAGCTCTTGATGCCCCGGGTGGCCATGACGGTCTCGTCGTCACGCCGCCTGAGCTTGCGCACGAACATGACGATGAACACGTACAGGAAGCCGGCGGGCATGATGACGTGGCGGCCGACGTCGTACCAGGTGGCCCAGCGACCGGCCTCGTAGCTGCTGCCGAAGGCGGCGAACAGGGACTGGGCGTTGTTGCCCACGCCCACCACGGACGCCAGGCCCATGGCCTTGGGGGTCAGCCCCATCCATTCGCCCAGCACGGGCAGCAGGAACATGGAGACGAGCCCGAAGCCGATGACGCAGGCCGTGGAGTGCACGACCTGGCCGCCCTTGGCCTTGATGAGCGGCATGAGAATGGCGCACACGTGCGGGTCGCCGGTGGCCAGGCCGCCCGCGATGATGGAACCGTGGCGGTCATCGAGCTTGAACAGCTTCGAAATCCACAGGGTCATGGTCGCGGTCAGGAACAGGAACGCGGTGCAGATCAGGATCGGGGCCGCGCCGAGCTTGAAGGCGTGGCCGATCATGAAGTGCGGGGCCAGCATGATGATGCCCAGGGGCATGAGCATGTGGATGTAGGACAGGCCCCGCTTCCAGCAGTCCGGCACGCCGAAGACGTTGCCGATTATCAAGCCGAGCAGAAGCGGATTCCAGACGAAGTTGGAGTTGAGCACCTGGAAGAAGGACTGATGGTGCACCGGTCCGATGACCCCGTCGAGCCAGGCGAACAGGTTTTGCAGGGTGAACGGATTCGGCACCCCCGCCAGGTTGTTGCTGAAGATGGCGACGAAGAACATCGCCAACAGGCCGGGCAGCACCGCCTTCAATCCGTAGAGGGCGCTGAACCAGGATTTGCGGCCCAGCTCGTAGTTTATTGCCATGCTATCGGTATTCATTGCATTTCCTCGTAATGTCTTATCAACCCGCTAGCGGCGGATGTGGGCGGAACCGCCGGTGTTCACAGAGCCGCTGACCTTTTCGTGCGGAGCCTTGGAGCCGACGCGCCAGTGATCCATGAAGCCGAGACGCGGGAGCATGGACAGGCGCAGGAAGCCTTCGATGGTTCCGTTGACGCCGACCAGCACATCCACATTGTTGCGGGGGCGGAAGGCCAGGTTGTCGGTCTTCTCCACTTCGCCGTCTTCCTCGGTCTCGATGTGCCAGGCGTGGATCATCTCGCCGTCGAAGCTGTCGAGCACGATGCGGAACAGGGGCTGGCCCTTTTCGTTCTTCGGGCCTTCGTAGACGGGATGTTCCTTGTCCAAGACGATCGCCTCGGGGTTGTCGAGGAGCACTTCGTTGAGCTGGTAGCAGTGACCGCACACGTCGGGACGGACCATGAAGCGCGGGTCGTACTCGAAGGGAGTGTCGCGCTCCAACTCCTGGATGCCCGTGAACAGCCAGAGGTTGGCCTTGCCGTCCGCGTAGGGCTGCTCAAGATCCATCTCGGCCAGGACCGAGCCGACCTTGAACTGCATCATGCGCGCGGTTTCCATGTGCTGGGGCAGAAGCTTGCGGGCCTCGTCGTTCAGCGGACCCACGGTCTTGGCGGCGACGACCTTGCCGGTCTTGTCCGCCAGGGAGAGGGCGATGGTCCCGGCCTGCTCGTCGAGCCCGTCGCAGCGCAGCGTGTACTTGCCGAGCTGGGTGGTCTCGCCGACACCGAGGGCCAGGCCCTTGGGCTTCTTGTAGGTGTAGCTGATGCTTTGCAGCGAAGGAGTGCCGAACTCCTTGATCTTTACGTAGTTGGAACCGATGTACTCGGGCTGGATGTAGGTCGCGCCCTCGGAGAAGAGGTCGGGCATGAAGTAACGGTCATGCGCCGCCTTGTCCCGGGACAGGCCCTGAGCCAGGTAGAAGTGCGCGCCCCAGCGGTTGCCGGAGTACTTCATCAGCGACAGGGACGCCACAGGACGGTCGTCCAGGTAGGTCCTGCCGGTGTAACGCAACGCCTTGTTGCGAACGCCGAGCAGCTCGTCCTGCCAGAACATCAGGTTGCCGTCGCCCATGGGCTGGTTCTTCCAGAAGTCCAGGTCGAAGTTCTTGCGAACGAAGGTCCCGGAACTGAAGGTGGTCAGGTAGGCCCGCTTGCCCAGCAGGAAGAAGCTTTCCCCTGCCAGGGTGCGGATGTTGCGCGCGTTGCGCGAGGTGTAGCACAGGCCCGCGGGCGGGATGACGACCTTGTTGTTGTGGTAATCCACGTAGGAACCGCGGATCATGACGGCCTCGGCCGACAGGAGGCGTTCCTTCTTGCGGTTGCGCGTCACCTTGCGCATGAGGCCCTTGAGCCTGGGCACGAAGGGCGCGGTATGATCCGGCTCGTAGAAGGACGCGTCGGAAATGGCCTTGGGATAGGAGGTGAACTTCGATTCCTCGACCACGGTGCCGTAAGAGGAATCGGCCAGCCTGGTCAGGAAGGAACGCTCGATGATCGGCTCCAGCACGGGCGAAGAGCCGAGGAAGAAGTCGATGTCGTTCTTTCCCTCTTCGGGCCACATGACCATGTTGTCCGTGCGCATGAAATAGTAGTCGCGCACGTACAGGTCGCGGACCACGCCTTCGTCGACACCGTCGGCCACGACCTTGAAGGCGTTGCGGTTCCAGATGTCGGAGTATTTGACCGGACCTGCATAGGTGTCGTTGTCCTTGTCGAAAACGATCTCGCGATTGTTCTCGAGGAGCAGGCGATGCAGCATACCGGTCTTGAGATTCGGCTCCAGGACCACGTTGTAACGGTCGTCCAGCGGCCAGGGCTGCCCGTTCTTCACAGTGACCAGGTCGCGGTAGACCACGAAGGAAAAGCGGCCGGAGGAATAACCGTGGGACTTGCCGGTGGACCAGGGCACGAAATCCGAGTCCTTGAGGAAGGAGGGATCAATAACGATCTCCACGCGCATGTCCAGCTCGGGAATGGTCAGGTGGTACTTGTCCATCTCGCCATCGCGGGTCTTGTATTCCTGCGCGGTGGTGGGCTTGACCAGCTTTTCGGCCAACACCTCGCTGCCGGTGAAGTTGGTCACACGGACCAGGAACCCGTCGGGCTGCCTGAAGGCGTAAATCCGCTTGTTGAAGTAGTAGCGGTAGTCTTCCTGGCGCAATTCAAGAATGATGGGCCGCTGAAGGGAGAAAGTGGCCTCGGTGATCTCCGGGAACTCGATGGAGGCGAATTCGGCCTCGTCGAAGTCCACGTTCCGGGCGACGTACTTGCTGGCCCCAAAGTAATACGTGTTGTCCAGGTAGAACTTTTCCAACTGGGGATTCAGCCCTTCCTCAAGGCTGATTTCCCGGACCTCTTCCCGCTTGGGGAACTTGGAGGCGATGGGGAACTCCAGCGGGAAGCCGCCCGAAGGCGAAATGACCGCAAACTCCGCGTAGGGCACGTCGTAGTGGTCGGTGGAATAGTCGAACCACAGCCGGTAGCCCGAGTCGCCCAGCGGGGTGCGGTCGCCCTTGTTCAGGGCCACGTCGCGGAAGGTCCGCATGGAGGTCTTGAGGTCCACCAGATAGGTGTGTTCGCCCAGGACCAGGAACGGGTCGCGCATGAGCGGCCTGGCGTCGTGGGACGTCTCGGACAAATAGAACAGCCCGCCGGGCTGCACTGTGGCCTTGCCTTCCGCGATCTCGCTGCCGCGCAGCACGATCGCCTCGGTCAGGCTCTTTTTCTGCCCGAACTGGTTCTTGAAGACCTTGTTCCGGAGACCCGCCAGATGCGGCAGGAAAGTCATGTCCGCGGACGGCGACAGGCCGTGCGGATCGGTTGCGGCCGCCCCGGCGCCCGGAAGCGCGAGGAGCAGGGCCATGGCAAGGGCCAGTACTCTGAATGTGTGTTGCATATCCCTGTTTCCTGAAAAGCTGAGTTCAACGTCCTGAGGACAACCTGCCTTCCTGGAAACAAGAAGCGTACCAATTCGGTTATAACGCTATTTATTCATATTTTTCATAATGTTACAAAAAGACGGTGACAAGGCCACCCTAACCGGCTGTGCGCTTCACCGCACACCAAAACCGCGTGTGTTTAACCTCACGCACACTCCCGGGCGTTGCCGGACGTAAAAAAGGCCCGCCCGCCGCAGGGGTGCATCGCGGCGGGCGGGCGAGTGCCGGGACAGGCCCGGACTTGTCGACTATGCCTCCGGCGGAAGGTTCACCTCCTTGAGGTCGTCACCCAGATATTCACGCTCGTTTTCGCCAAGGATGCCGAGGGACAGGCAGATGAGCGTCCACAGGTGAACCACGGGGAATCCGGCCTCATAGTGCTCGCTCAGATCGTGGATCTGGGAATGGCAGTTGTGGCACGGGGCGATGCAGTAGTCGGCCTTGGTCCTGAGAATCTGCTCCAGCTTGATCTTGCCGTAGGCCCGCCGCTCCTCGGCGAAGCCGGATTGCAGGAAGCCGCCCCCGCCGCCGCAGCAGTAGTTGTTCGACTTGTTCGGCCACATGTCGATGAAGTTCTCCTCGCCCACCACGGACTTGACCACGAAGCGCAGGTCCTCGGCCACCGGGTCGCGCAGGGACTTGCGGACGAGCTGGCAGGGGTCCTGGACCGTGAAGGTCACGCCCAGGTCCTTGTTCCAGTCGGAATTGACCGGCAGTTTGCCCTCGCGAATCCATCGGGCGTACAGGCGGATGATGGACTCCATTTCGAAGCTGTGCTCGACGTTGAATTTTTGCAGTCCGGCCCGGACCGCGTAGAATTCGTGTCCTCACTCCGTATTGAGCCAGACCTTGCATCCCAGGTCCTCCACCGCCTGCGCCTTGTTGCGGACCACCTTTTCCCAGGCCTCGTCGTCGGCCAGGAACATGCAGTAGTTCTCGGCGGCCCACCCCTTGGTGGAGTAGGTCCAGTCCGCGCCGACCAGATTGAGAATCTTCCACAGCGGGATCATCTCGTCCGGCTCGGTGACCGGCTCGCGCGAGTTCTGGTTGAGGAAGTAATAGGCCCCCTTCCTGTCGATGGGCACCTCCAGGTTCTCCATGCCCGGCTGGGTCTCGCGGACCTCTTCGAGAACGTCCTCGACCACGAACTTGAAGTCCTCGCTGGACGCGCCCATGGCGCTGTTTCCCGGCGTGGCCAACGCCTGCTCGCAGGACCCGCGAATCCCCTTGGGACGCTCCTCGCGGGGCCAGGACTGGCGGCAGTGGTAGACCAACTGAGGAATATCCACGTCCATGGGACAGGCGTGGACGCACCGTCTGCACATGGTGCAGAGCCAGACCCACGGCGTGGACCTGATCTCCTCCTCCCGGCCGTACAGGGCCAGGCGCAGGAACTTGCGCGGGTCCATATCGTGCATCCCCGTGGCCGGGCAGCCCGAGGAGCAGGCGCCGCAGGCCAGGCACATGTTCAGATTGCCGCCCTCGGGCAACAGTTCCTTGACCTTATCCACCAACGCCGACCGCTTCGGCTCGATCAGCAGTTCCGCAGCTTCGCCCATGGCTCACTCCTTTCGCGCCCCCTGGCGCATCATGTGCCGCGTGACGTTCCGGGGACGAAAGACCGTCCCCGGAACAGATTCCGTCCGTGGCCGGATCAGACCATGGCCTCGGCCTCGACCACCGCGCCCGCCTGGTCGTACATAAGGCCACAGCGCAGGTCGAAGTGGCGGTTGACGCTCATGGTCGGACACGGCGCGTTGAGGGCCACCTGGGTCACGGTGGAGCCCAGGAAGGCCTTCTCGGGGTCGCGCTCCTTGGAATGGTGGGCCATGATGAGCAGGTCCGCGCCGCCCTGACGAGCCGTGCGCAGAATCTCCATGGCGGGCTCGCCCATCTCCGCGTTGAAAGAGCAGTTCGGGATGCCGTCCAACCGCTTGCCGTACTCGCTTTCCAGGCGGTTCATGCATTCGCTCCTGCCCGGCCCGCCGGGCTCGCTGACGTGCATGACCACCAGATTGGCCTTGTACTGGCGGGCCATCTGCCCGCCGTAGGACACGGCGCACTCCGCCTGGTCCGAGAAGTCCGTGGCCACCACGATGTTCTCGAACAGCGGCTCCTTGCACTCCACGTCCTTGTGCACGATCATGACCGGGCACCGGGCGCGCTGGCTGACGCGCTCAAGAGTGCTGCCCGCCATACCCCACATCTTGGAGCGGCGCTCCTCGTATTCCTTGGTGTGCGGCCCCATGACGATGAGGTCCGTGTTCTTCTGCCGCGCCAGGCGCAACAGCTCATTGTGCGGAATGCCGGGCACGACCACGATCTGCGCGCTCGGAATGGTTCCCAGGTATTCATCGTACATTTCGCGAATCTTGCCGCCGAGCTGGTCGGTCTCGCCCGAAGGCGCCAGGTGCTCGATGGAACCCCACCCCTGCGCCATCCCGGCCACGTGGGCCAGATAGAGCTTGGACTCGAACTTGACGGCGAATTCGACCGCCGCCTTGACCGCACAGGCATCAATGCCGGTGGGCGTGACGCCCACGATAATGTCCTTGAACATGACTAGCCCCCTTTTCTTTCCGGTTTATCCGTTCAAACCCGCCTTTTCGTCCTCGTCTCCGGGCGCGGGCACAGCCCACGCCCTGTCTGCAATCCCCCGCCTGACCGCCGGGGTCATGGTCAAATTGGCGGCCAGTTGCACGTCCGTTTCATCCAGCCCCATGGCCAGCCCCAGGAGCTGGGTCAGGTACAGCACCGGCACGGGCCGCCCGCCCGCCTTGCGCGCCTTGGCCTGATAGGCCTCCAGATTCATCTGGCACAGGGGGCACACCGTGACGATGGCGTCCGCCCCGGCCGCGTCGTTCAGAATTTCGGCCACGGACCGTATGGCCACCTCGGGATGGCCCATCATCAACGAGGCCCCGCAACAGCGGTTGGACATGTCGAAACGATAGACCTCGCCGCCCATGGCCTCGATGAACGGCTCCATGGAGACCGGCCTGCCAGGCTCGTCGAAGACCGGGTACGGCCGCAAAATCTGGCACCCGTAGTACGGCGCGACCTTCATGCCCTTGAGTCCATCGGTTATCTTCTGCTCCACGATCTTGGCCCCCACGTCGTTCTTGAGCACGTCCAGGATGTGGCGGACACGGACCTCGCCCCGATAGTGCAGGCCCGAGGCGGCCAGCACCTCGTTGACCCTGCCGTGCAGGTGGCGGTCGCCGACCACCTCACGATTGACCTTGAGCAGGTTGAGATAACAGGCCGAACACGGCGCGAGCACGTCCAGCCCCCTCATCTCCCGCTCCGCGATGGCCAGGTTCCGGGCAGGCAGGGCGTAGTTCATGAGCTTGCTGACCGGCTCGGCCGCGCTCGCCCCGCAGCAGGTCCAATCCGGAATCTCGATCAGCTCGCAGCCGAGCCGCTCCATGACCAGACGGGTGGAAACGTCGAACTCGCGGGCGCTCTCCGTCAGCGAGCATCCGGGATAGTATGCGTACTTCATGACAACCCCTCCATTTCTCGGGCCTTGTCGAACATGGGCCTGAGCACGTCCCCCCGCCCCTTGCCCGGCAGGTGCACCTTGCCCTTGCCCATCATGCGCACGCCCAGGGGAAGGAAGGAGAGCGGCAGCATGGGATCGCGGCTCTTGAGGAAGTACCGCTGCATCATGCTCGTCTCCTGCACCCGGCCGTGGGCCTCCACGTCGTCCATGAAAGCCGCGTAGAAAGCCCGGTTCTTCCGGGCGGCCCGGCTCCCCTCGACTCCGGCCAGCCGCTTCAGTCCGGCCATGGCCGAGGTCAGCTTGAGGCCGCGCGGACAGCGCAGCGTGCACATGTAGCAGGCCGAGCACATCCAGAAGGTGCGGCTTTCAAGTATCCGGTCGAGCATTCCGAACTGGATCATCCGCCACATGGCCCGGGGGGTGATGTCCATGGCGTGCCAGTTGGGACAGGACGCCGTGCAGGTGCCGCACTGCATACACGCGCCCACGGTTTCCCTGAGCTCCCTGAGCACCATCTGATCGGCCTCCGACGCCGGGCTCCACGTCTCCCTGACTGCTCCGTTCATGAGATATCTCCTTGGCAATGTGTTGCCCGGCCTAGGCCGGTTCCTCCAGGGCCGCGTCGATGACGGACAGCATGGGCCCGTCATGGAACCCCTTGAGCACGGTGGCGCTGTTGGGGCAGACCGCGGCGCACGCGCCGCACCCCTGGCAAAGGATCTCGTCCACGATGATCTTCTCCTCGGTGATATCCAGACTCCTGGCCCCGTAGGGACAGGCGCTCACGCAGGCCTGGCACAGGGAGCACAGGGAGTGGCGCACCGTGGCCACCACGGTCTCGCGCGGAATCTTCTCGGCGTTGAGAATGCGCAAGGACCGCTGGGCCGCGGCCTTGGCCGAGGCCACGGTCTCGGGCATACGCCGAGGCGAATGGGCGATGCCGCACATGTAGATGCCCTGCTTCAGGAAATCCACGGGCCGCCACTTGAAGTCCGCCTCACGGTAGAATCCGTCCCCGTCGACTTGCACGTCGAACACTTCGAGCAGGTCCTCCACGTCGTTGGGCTCGATGCCGCTGGCCAGGGACAGGATGTCCGGGCGCAGCTCGACCTGGCCGCGCAGAATGGGATCGTATCCCCGGACCACGGGCTTGCCGTCCTCGAAGGTCACCTGGGGCGAGGTCCGGTCGTCGTAGCGGATGAAGATGACCCCGGCCTTGCGCGCCTGCGTGTAGTAGGTCTCAAGGAACCCCTGGGTCATGATGTCCCGGTAGAAGACATAGATGGGCAGGTCCGGGTTGCGCTCCTTGAGGGCAAGCACGTTCTTGAGCATCTCCGGGCAGCACACCTTGCTGCAATAGGTCCGGTCCTCGCCGCCGTTGCGCCAGCACTGGATCATGACCACGGAAGAAAGCGCCTTGGCATCGAGTTGGCCGGTGGCGAGCTGCTCCTCCAGGGTCAGGTGGGTCATGACCGGCTTGTGCACGCACAACCCCGACTCGTAGACCTTAGCCTCATGCCCGCCGGTGGCCAGGATGGTCACGCCGTGCTCCAGTGGGAACACGCCCCGTGGGCTGGCGATGGCCGACCGGAAATGGCCCGCGCTGCCGCGCGAAAGGACCACCCGCGAGTCCTTGAACACCTTGATGTTCGGGTGCTTCTCCACCTGGGCGATGAGCTCCTCCATGAAGGCGCGCGGGTCCGACCCGTCCAACTGGGTGTGCAGCCGCATGGCCGTGCCGCCCAGTTCCTCCTCGCTCTCCACCAGACAAACCCCGTACCCCTGGTCCGCGATGGCCATGGCCGCGGTCATGCCCGCCAGGCCGCCGCCGACCACCAGGGCCGAGCGGATAACGTCCACGGTCACGGCCGGGCCGGACGGGTCCGCGCCCTGCAACCGGGCCACGGCCGTGGACAGGGAAGCGTATATCTCGCGCCCGGTCCGGCCCCCGCCGTCCCCGCCCACCGTGGGCGTGTAGATGTCCACCACGTCCATGAGCGCGGGGTTGAGCCCGATGGTCCGTCCAAGCTCCTTGAGCCGGGGAATGTAGGCGTACGGCATACACGCCCCGATGAGAACGCGGTTGGGCTTGAACTCCGCGGCCGCCTGCTCGATGTCCTTCCACCCCTGCGGGGTGCAGGCGCTGCCCACCCGCATGACCTTGCAGACGGAATGGACATGCTGCATACGCTCGGCCAGCCCGTCGAGGTCAACGGCCTGCTCCAGGGTCGGGCAGGAAGTGCAGACGGTCACCAGGGTCCGCGCCGGGTCCCTGGACACGTCGGGATATTTCGGTTCCGGCTCGGCCTCGATCCCGGCCAGGACGTCATACGCCTTGATGATGCGCGAGGCGGCCTGGGCCGCGGCCCCGGCCTGGATGACCGATTCGGAGATGTCGCGCGGTTCGCCGCAGGCCCCGGCGGCGAACACGCCCACCCTGCTGGTCCGCTCGGGCCGGTAGGACTGGGTGTCCACGAACCCCCATCGGTTCAGGTCCACGCCCATGGTCAAGGCGAACTTGTCGGACCCGCGCGGCGGCCGCGCCCCCACGGCCAGAACGACCATATCGAATTCCTCCGAGACCATTTCGCCGGAGTCGTTCAGGTATTCGAGCCTGAGCCCTCCGTCCTCGCCGACAGGCAGGACGGTGTGCGGGCGGCTGCGCACAAAACGCACGCCGTATTCCTTTTCTGCGCCGATCCGGTACCGCTGGTACTCCTTGCCCGAGGTGCGCATATCCATATAAAATATGGAGGTCTCCACCTCGCCGCCCGTGGCCTTCTTGGCCAGCAGAGCCTCCTTGATGGAAAACATGCAGCAGACACCGGAACAGAAGTCCGCGTTCTTTTGCACGTTGCGCGAGCCGACGCATTGCAGCCAGGCGATGCGCTTCACCGGCGCGCCGTCCCCGGGCCGAAGCAGCTTTCCGCCGGTCGGTCCGGTGCCCGAAAGCAGCCGCTCGAACTCCACGGCGGTGAGCACGCCGGGATGGGCGTAAGCCCAGATGTCCTCCCCGCCCTCCGGGTCCATGGACGGGTTGTAGCAGTCGAAGCCCCCGGCCAGGATCACGGCCCCGACCTCCAGCTTCTCCACGCCGTCGGACAGGATGCGCACGTAGAGCTTGTCCAGCCACGGCACGAAGACCTTGCCGGTGATCGGCTTGACCAGCCGTTCCCGCGCGCCCTGCACCACCAGTTCGTCGGCCTGCTCCACGCTCTCCGGTTCGGCCAGCACCACCACCGGCAGATCGGGCCGCAATTCGCCGGCGCGGGTCAGGACCCTTTCGGCATCCATGTCGTCCAGGTTCATGCCCAGCAGGAGCAGCCCGACAGGTTCGTCGGAGGCTAGCCGGTCCACGGCCTCGCGCCCGGTCCCGGCGAAATGCAACGGGAAGTTCTGTTCCTTGAGTTCGTCTTCCATCATGGCCCGGAGGTCCGGGTCCGCGTCGGCCACCAGTATGTGGAAGTCCCTGCGCTCGTCGAACTTGAAGTCGATGGCCCCGGTGGGACACGCTTCATGGCACTTCCAGCAACGGATGCAATTGTCCAGGTCGAGCACGTAATGATTCGGGATGGCGTGCGGCACGGGCAGATACACCGCCGTGCGCTCGGTCAGACCGGCGTTGAACTCGCTGGGTACGCGCACGGGGCAAACCTCGGAGCACTTGCCGCAGCTTATGCACTTGGCCGGGTCGATGAGCGTGGACTTGCGCCTGAGAGAAATCAGGAACTTGCCCGGCTCGCCTTCCATCTCCTCCACCTCGGTGGAGAGCATGATGTCGATATTGTCGTGAAACAGCCCCTTGCGCAGACAGTACTGACTGGAGGAATCCCGCGCCATCAGGGGCAACATGCGGCACATGCCGCAGTGATCCGTCGGGAACTGATGGTCCAGTTGGCTGAGAATCCCGCCGTGGCTGGGCCTGCGGTCGATGAGGGCCACCTTGTGCCCGGTGACGGCCAGGTCCAGGGCCGCGCGGATGCCGCCTATTCCGGCTCCGACCACCAATGCGCCGTATTGCTTTCTCATGTCGTCCTCCCTGCGATCAGGCCATATGGGAAACCGCGTCCTGGAACTCGTCTTCCTTGAACACCGACAGCGGCGGCGGCTCGTCCAGGCTGCGGCCCGGCACGTAGTCGAAGCTCTCCTGGGTGCGCGCGGCCACGGTGCGGAAGAGCTCCATGACCGGAATGTCGTTGGGGCAGGCGTTGGAGCACTGGCCGCAGCCCACGCAGGCCATGGACATGTGCGCCATGCGCGTCAGGTGGTAGAAGACCGTGTCCGTGGGCATCTTGAGCGAGCCCTTGCGCTTGGCCCAGCCCATGTACTGCCAAGGCTTGTGCTCGAACACGTCGGTGTTGAAGACGCACTCCTTGCAGTAGCAGACCGGACAGGCCACCCGGCAGTTGTAGCAGTTGACGCAGGAGGCCAGGTACTCGGACAGGTCGGTCAGGGTGCCGGTGGCCGCGCGGGTGCGTTCGAACATCTCGTCCCGGTTGGCCGTGCGCGTCTCGATCATGGCTTCGAGCGCCTTGTCGCGCCCGTCGGCCGAATCCGCCTCGGGCAGCCCCAGGCCGTTGAGCAGGGACTCGCCGCGCGGGCTGGACGCCATGACCGGGATATGCCCGGCCAGGTCCGCCCCGGCCAGCCCCAGGACCAGGTCCGCATTCTCCGGGGCCGGATGCTCGCACGCCTTGCAGGCCTGGGCGATATCCACCCCGCCGTTGCCGATCCGGCCCTGGAAGTCCATAGTCGTCTCGAACGGATCGCGGTCGCCCCTGAACGCCTTGTAGCCCATGTTGTCGAAGGCCCCCATGCAGTCCAGACCGACCAGGATGACATCGTCAAGGCTCCCCTGGTTGAGCTTGACCAGCTCGACGAAGGCCCTGATCTCGCACGGCCGCATGACCGCCGCGATGCGCTCGCCCGACTGCCCCCTGGTGAGCCGGGCCAACAGCTTGGCGCTGTTCATGGGAAAGGCCGGAGCCAGCGGATCGGCCCCGGAGAGCTGCTTCGGGTCCGTGACCAGCGTGGGCATGGGAATGCCCTTGCCGAACAGGTGCATGGGCACCAACACCCCGCCTATGCTCTCGTTCTCCATCAGCCCGCGCAGGAAATCCTGCACTGCGGCGATCGGATTGCCCCCGTCGATCATGATCTTTGCCGTGGTCGCCATATCGCACCTCCCCGTCCCCTAGATCACGGCCATGGAACGCGCTTCCATGGGGCCGAGTTCTCTGATTTCGTTGATGAAGTTATTGACCGTCGCGGCGAATTCATTGCCCTCGCTCGCCCCCACCCAGGTCAGCTTGACCCGTTCCTTCTCGATGCCGAACTGGGGCAGGATCTCGTTGAGCAGCTTGACCCTCCGGCGGGCCTTGTAATTGCCGTTGATGTAGTGGCAGTCGCCGGGATGGCAGCCCGAGACAAGCACGCCGTCCGCCCCGGAAAGCAGGGATTTGACGATGTACTTCGGGTCCACCATGCCGGTGCACATCATGCGCACCATGCGCAGGTTGGGCTGCTGGATCATCCGCGAAGTCCCGGCCAGATCCGCCGCGGTAAAGGTGCACCAGTTGCAGACAAAGGCCAGAATGGTCGGTTCGAACTCATGACTCATGACGTGCCTCCTCGGACCGGACCGCCCGCTCCACCGGGATTTCCACCGGCTGCTCTCCGCCCGCCTCGGGCGGCAGCCAGCCGGGAACCATCCCTAGCAGCCCGTCGATTTCGTTGAATATCTGTGTCTCGTTGAAGTGCTTGATCTGGGCCGCGCCGCTCGGACAGTATCCTGCGCAGGAGCCGCACCCCTTGCACATGGCCTCGTTGATGACCGCCACGTTGCGCCGTTCGTCGAACTCGATGGCCGAATAGGCGCACAGTCCGACGCAGACCCGGCAGCCCACGCAGACGTCCGGGTTGATCCAGGACGTGGTCGGCGAGATGGAGACCGTGCCCTTGGCCGCGAGCGCCAGGGCCTGGGCCGCGCCGCCCGAGGCGTGCGAGACCGCGTCCGGTATGTCCTTCGGCCCCTGGCAGGTCCCGGCGAGGAAAACCCCGTCCGTGGCCGTGGAGACCGGCCCGAGCTTGGGATGCTCTTCCAGGAAGAACCCGTCCTGGCCCTGGGCGATGCCGAAGACGCGCGCCACCTCGACGGCGTCCGGCCTCGGCTCCATGGCCGTGCACAGGATGACCATGTCCACGGGCAGGCGCACGTTCACCCCGAGCAGGGTGTCCTCGCCCACCACCACGAGCTTGCCGTCCTCCTCCACGATCTCGGCGGGCCTGCCCCGAATAAAAGTCACGCCCTCTTCCTGGACCCGGCGGTAGAATTCCTCGTACCCCTTACCGAAGCAGCGCATGTCGATGTAGAAATTGTAGACCCTGGTGTCGTGGCCGACCTTGTCCTTGATGAGATGGTCGTACTTGAGCGCGTACATGCAACAGGTCCGCGAACAGTACTCGTGATAGTTTTTGTCGCGGCTGCCCACGCAGTGGATGATGGCCACGCTCTCCGGCTTCTCCCCGTTCTTCATGACGATGCGCCCCTCGGTGGGGCCGACCGCGTTGTTCAACCGCTCGAACTGGAGCGCGGTGTAGACCTCGTCGTACTTGCCGAAGCCGTATTCCCTGATCGGGGTCGGGTCCATGGTGTCGTAGCCCGTGGCCAGCACGATGGAGCCGACGTGGAAGACCTCGCGGGTCTCCTTCATGTCGTAGTCGATGGCCCCGGTGGGACATATCTTCTGGCAGACACCGCACTTGTCCTTGGTGATCTTCTTGCAGACCGTCCCGTCGATGACCGGGGTGTTGGGCACCGCCTGCGGGGAATTGCGGTAGATGGCCCTGCGGACGCCCAGCCCCTCGTTGAATTCGCTGATCGCCTTGGTCGGGCACTTCTCCAGACACGCGCCGCAGCCGGTGCAAATGTCCTCGCGGACGTAGCGCGGCTTGTGCAGCACCGTGACCGTGTAGTTGCCCACGAACCCGGTGACCTCCTCCACCTCGGACCAGGTCATCAGGTTGATGTTCGGCTCCTGGCTTACGGCCACCATCTTGGGCGTGGAGATGCAGGCCGCGCAATCCAGGGTGGGAAAGGTCTTGTCGAACTGGGCCATATGCCCGCCGATGGACGGGCTCTTCTCCACCAGATGGACCTTGTGGCCGGACTTGGCGATGTCCAGGGCGGCCTGGATGCCCGCGATGCCCGCGCCCACGACCATGACGTCGGGAAGAACCTCGACCTCGCGGGAGTAGAGCTTCTGGTGGTCGGCCACCCGCTCCACCGCCGCCTCCACGATGTGCCGCGCCTTGACCGTCGCCTCGACCGGGTCCGCCGTGGTCCAGGAACAATGCTCGCGAATGCAGCAGTGCTGCATGAGATACGGATTGAGTCCGGCCCTGGCGCACGCCTGCTGGAAGGTCTTCTCGTGCAGCCGGGGCGAACAGGAAGCGACCACGACCCGATCAAGGCCGTACTCCCGGATGTCCCGGATGATCATTTCCTGCCCGGGGTCCGAACACATGAACTGATAGTCCCGGGCCACGGCCACGTCCTTGAGGCCGCCCGCAAACTCGGCCACCTCCCGGCAGTCGACCTTGCCCGCGATGTTGGACCCGCAATGACAGACATAGACACCGATCTTTCTGGACATGTCCCATCCTCCGTGAAAACCGTGCTCAACGCGCGGGCTTGCCGCTGGTCAGCTCCAGCGTCAGCTCTCCCACCAGCTTCTTGAGTTCCTCGTTCTCGGACGCCAGCTCCATGTCGTTCGGCGCCATGGGCGGCTTCTCGAACACCCGGTAGCTGTTTTCCAGGAAATGCCCCCGCCACTTGTAGTATTGGCCCGGGCGCAGATCGTGAGCCCGACAGAGGTCGTTGACGCATTCGCCCATCAACCCCGCCAGCACGATCCTGGCCTTGGTCTTCGCATCCCACTTCCGTCTCATCCGCAGACCCTCCTGCCGCTCTTCCCGGTCTCGCCAATGGTGCCGCCTCCTCCGGGAGAGCTGGTGACTCACGCACTCCCCCGCCCAACTGTCGCCCGGCCATTCATTTTCTGGCCAACCATCTGAATCGGAAGACGAAATCAGTGAGAATCGAGGTGAACTCCAAGCCCGCGCAGGCAACTCACTTTCTCTCCAAGTCAAAATACATGCCGTTTGAAACATAGAGAGGAATATGAGGATGATACTGTGGAGACATGTCCACAAAGACAGCATAACCATTGTAAAATTCGGGCATTTTTTGTCTTGCCGCACAAGACGGTTCTCGCCCTGCAAGACGGGATATCCCGATGAGGAGAATTGAGAATAGATTTCATCGGGAGTTTCAGGCCTGTTGCGACATGAAACACTCTCCTAGTCTCCAGGCATTTCCCAGTCCGAAACAATCTCGCACGGCAAGACGGCCTGGCGAGGCAGGCTAAAATCGGTTCATTTTTTTTCAGGAATCCCGGTCGGCGAAAGACATTGCCCATGGACAGAAAAAAATGCTACGCATGAGAATATATTCATGCTGCAAGGGGAGGGGCACCCCCATGACAGACATTCTCATCGTCGACGGCGATACGGCCTTTGCCGGGCAATTGGCCGAATCGCTCCTGGAGCACGGCTTTCCGTCGGACTCCTGCGATTCGCTGTCGAAAGCCCTGGGCATCCTGCACACGGGCGCGTTCAAGGCGGTCCTGCTCGGCGACGACCTGCCCGAAGGCGACGCCGTGAAGCACCTTTCCCTCATCCGGGAAGTGCCTTCCTTTCCCGAGACCATCATCGTCACCCGCCGGCGGGACCCGGATATAGCCGAACGCGCCATACAGGGCGGAGCCTGGAACTACATCACCAAGCCCCTGAACCTGCAACGCCTCCTGGTCCTTCTGGAACGGGTCATCACCTACCACACGAAGGTCCACTCGGGCTTCTGCCCCGTTTCCCTGAGACGCCAGGGAATCATCGGCAACAGCCGGGCCATGCTTTCCTGTCTCGATTCGGTGGCCCAGGCCGCCACCAGCGACATCAACGTCCTGCTTATCGGCGAGACCGGAACCGGCAAGGAGCTGTTCGCCCGATCCATCCACAAGAATTCGACACGGAAGAACAAACCGTTCGTGGTCGTGGACTGCGCCGCCATGCCCGAGAATCTGGCCGAGAGCCTGCTCTTCGGGCATGAACGGGGGGCCTTCACCAGCGCGGACGCGCCCACCGTGGGATTAATCAAACAGGCCGACCAGGGCATCCTGTTCCTGGACGAGGTGGGCGAGCTGCCCATGTCCCTCCAGAAGGTCTTCCTCCGGGTGCTCGAAGGGCGCAGCTTCCGGCCCGTGGGCGGGACGAGGGAGATAACCAGCGACTTCCGGCTGCTGGCGGCCACCAACAGGGACCTGGAACGCATGGTCGAAAACGAGGAGTTCCGGCGCGATCTCTACTTCCGGCTGCGCGGTATGCACATCCGGCTGCCCGCGCTCCGGGACATCGCCGAGGACATCAACGAGATGACCTGCAAATTCATCCAGCGCCATTGCGAAAAACTCAACATGTCCACCAAGGGATTTTCGCCGGACTTTCTGGACGAACTCATGCACTACGACTGGCCGGGAAACGTCCGGGAACTGATCCACACCCTGGAGCAGGCCCTGTCCAGGGCGGGCAACGACGCGGTGCTTTTCCCGCGCCATCTGCCCAAGGCCATCCGCGCCCGCATCGCCCGGCGCGCCATGGAACCCGCGTCGCCGGACGCGAAACCGCTCCATCACCACGAGATAGCCCCGCCGGGAGCCTTCCCGAGCCTGCGCACCTATCGCGACCAGCAGATCGCCCAGGGCGAGGAACGGTATCTCAAGAACCTCATGGAGATCACGGGCGGCGACATCCCGTCCTCCTGCTCCATGTCGGGCCTGTCGCGGGCGCGCCTCTACGCCCTGCTCAAGCGGTACGGCATCCCGCGCAAGTAGGCGGCGCGGCGGCACCGAGTTCCGGGCATCCCCGGCCCCATCAGCCTCGAACCCGCGTCGGCAGAGCCATGCAGTCGAGAACGCAGCGGACGAACAACTCCACGCCGGGGACCAGGCTGCGCTCATCGAAATCGAAATGAAAGCTGTGATGCCCGGAGGCGAGATCGCTGCCGATCATGACGTATGTGCCCGCGCCGCCCTGCCGCCGGACCTCGGCCAGCATGACGGCGAAGTCCTCGCTGCCGCGCAAATCCACGGAATCGACGATCCAGGAAGGACGGAAGAACGGCATCCCCTCGGCGATCCGCCTGACGCGCGCCGCCAGGCCGGGATCGCTCCCGCCGCTCACGCTGCGGCCCGCCTCGGTGATGGAATAGTCCACGCCGTACATGCGGGCGGCTCCGGCCACCACATCCCGGGCGCAGGAGTAGACATAGTCGTTGATTTCGGTGGTTTCCCCCCGCGACTCGGCCTTGAGCAGAGCGTTGGGCGGGATGATGTTTCGGCCCTGGCCCGCGTTGAGGATGCCCACGGTAATCCGCGAACCGCCTTGTCCGTGGCGGGGGATGGCGTGCAGGTTCAGGGCCGCGCAGGCGGCGGTGAGCAAGGCGTTGCGCCCCTGCTCCGGGGCGGCCCCGGCATGAGCCGGAACCCCGGTGAAATGCACGTCGAATTTGGTGGTCGCCAGGAATTTATCGGTGCCGCAGACAAGTTGCCCGGTCTTCCGCGCCTGAAAGCCGATATGGCCGCCCAAGAGATAGTCCACCCCGTCGAGCGCTCCGGCGTCCACCATGGGACCGGCCCCGCGAACTCCCTCCTCTCCGGGCTGGAAGATCAGCCGGACCGTGCCCTTCAGCCGATCCCTGATCGCGGCCAGGACCTCGGCCACGCCCAAGCCGATGGCGACATGCCCGTCGTGGCCGCAGGCGTGCATCGCCCCCGGATTGACCGAGCCGAATCCCTCGCGATGCGGCCGATGCGCGTCGTCGCGGGCCTCGTCCATGTCGTTGGCGTCCATGTCGAAACGCAGGGCCACGACCGGCCCCTCGCCGCACTTGAGCTCCCCGACCACCCCGGTCAGTCCGCCCGCCATGCGCCCGATCAGCGAGGGGTCGCCCCCCTGGCCCGCAGCCCGCTCCATGTGAGCCTCGAGCTCCCCGGCCGGAGGCACGCCCAACATACTCTCCCGGCGCACGGCCTCCCCGCCGAGACGCACTTCATACCCGGCGGCCGCAAGCGCGCCCGCCACCAGGGAAGCGGTTCGGAACTCGGTCCAGGCCGTCTCGGGATAACGGTGCAGGTCACGCCGTCGCGCAACAAGCCTGCCCTCCGTTTCGGCCGCCAATCGTGCAATATCGTCCTTCATGCTTCCCTCCGGGGAGGCGTTTCCCTGCCGTGGCCCGACAGGCGGCCGAACACAACGGCGAAAACGGCCTCGCGGCCCGAAAAATCAGCACGCGAGCCCGGAATTTTCATCGCCATCGAACAAAAAGGCCCGGAGGGAAAACCTGCCGAGCCGTGACCGTCCAGCCTCGCGCCGGACGTTTTTGCGCCTGAGGCCGCAGGTTCGGCCGAACCGTCGGCTAATCGTGGCTGTGGCCGTGCCCGTCGCCGCCGTCGTGGGCGTGGTCACCATCGTGGCTGTGCGCGCCGTGGCCGTGTTCATGCTCCTCCCCGACCCCATGCTCATGGCCATGGGTGTGCGAATGGCTGTGCAGATGGCTGTGTTCGTGGGTATGGGTGGTCCCGTCCTCATGCGTATGCTCATGCACATGGGAATGCTGATGCTCATGCTCGTGTTCGTGGCTGTCCTTGCCGCCATGGGCGTGCTGGTGGGCAGCCTTGTCCTTGCCGGAATTGCAACCGCAGTTCTTGCACATAATAAAACTCCTTCAGGGCTGGATTGTATTCACCTGGACATAGTATGTATCCTATCTCCCGGCGGCACAAGTCCCGCGACAAATCATTTTCCTAGCCGCGCCGCAATAGCAACCTGCCGCGCTCCCGGCACGCGGCTACGGCAGGGCCGCTTCCCATTCGGCCTGCCTGAAACCGATCAGGACCATATCGCCGCCAACGAGGATGGGACGTTTGACGAGCATCCCGTCCGTCTCCAGCAAAGTGAACAACGCCTCGTCGGACATGGCGTCGATGGTGTCCTTCAAGCCGAGTTCCTTGTATTTCTTGCCGTTCGTGTTGACGAACCGTTTCTTGTCCCCCCCGGCGATCCCTTTCCACGCCAGGAACTCCTCACGGGTCGGGGTCTCGTTGACGATATGCCGGATCACGAACTCCACGCCGTTGTCCTCAAGCCAAGCCTTGGCCTTGCGCGACGTGGTTCAACTTGGATAATGCAACAGAATCAGGGACATGTTCTCTCCAAAGGATACAGTGTTCTTCCTGTGCCCGGCTCAAAGCGGTCGGCCGGGCCGATGACAGCCATGCAGCGCATCATCCCCATTCCATGCCGCCCGCGTCAAGCCCGCCCCGGAATGCGCGCAACAAAAAGCGAAGGCCCCGGACGCGCGTCCGGGGCCTGATATCCAAGTGGAAGATGCCGGGGAATACGGCACGCGACCGCATTTCTTCCCCGCGTTAAATGACGGGCGTGTTTTCCTCCGTCGCATCCGGGGGCGTGACGGCCGTGCCGTCCTCCGCTCCGGGGTCCATGTCGGGTTCGGCGGTCGTGGCCGTGGTTTCCGCCGCCACGGGCTCTTCCACCTCCGCGACCCAGTCGCCTTCGGCCTGCGCGGCCATCGCTTCCGCCCCGCCTTCGATCTGCTGAACCCAATCCTCGCCGTTGTATTCCAGAGTCCGATCGTTGAACTCCAGTAGCTCCATTTCGTAAAGAAGGTCCTGGCCATCCCGCCCGGCAACGGTATCGGTCACAAGGAAACCGCCGTCCTCGCCCGCCTCGATCACGTACTCATCCCGAAGCCCGGCAAAGGAGGCCGTGTCGCTTCCGGCACCGCCGTACAGTTCATCGTTTCCACCGCCGCCCGTCATGTAGTCGTTGCCGTCGCCGCCCAAGAGAAGGTCTTCCCCCTCTCCCGCCGACAGGTTGTCGTCACCGCCGCCCCCGTCCAGCGTGTCGTTTCCGGATATATCCGAAATGGCGTCGCCGCCCTCTCCTCCCGACAGGTAGTCGTTGCCCGCGCCGCCCGTCAGCAGGTCGCCTCCGTCAAGACCGGAGATGTAGTCGTTCCCCGCCGTTCCGAACAGGGCGTCGCCCATGGCCGTGCCGACAATGCCGTTCATGACTTCCAGGTTCAGCGTCTGTAGGGTGACGGCCCCGGAATCATCGACCACCGAAACGGTCACGGTGTCCGCTCCCGAGTACCCGTCATCGGCCGTGTAGAGGATATTGCCGTCCGCATCCATGGACACGACGCCGTGTTCCGCGGACAGGGTGTCGCTCTCGACAACCCCGTCAACGTCGGAGACCACGGCTATGGTCTGGGTGACGCCCGCGGCGACCGGATTGTCCACGGCCGTCACCCTCGGCGCGTCGTTGACCGCCATGATGTCGAAGGAGGTGGACGCCGTGGTCGTCTTGACGTCGCCGCCCGCGTCCAGGGTGGTCGCGGACACTTGAATCACCAGTTCGCCGTTGAAGTCGGGCTGCGGGGTGACGGTCAGGTTGTTCCAGTCCCAATCCTTCACGTCCACCGCCTGTCCGGCTTCGGTGACGGCAATTTCGTTCACGCCGTCGCTCACGACCGAACCAACCGCGAGATCGTCGACGGTGAGAGATTGCAGGGTTTCCGAACCGTCGGTGTCGATCAGTTGGGCATCAAGCTTGATGGCCACGGCCGAATCCTCGAGAACGTCGGTGATGACTTCGCTCACCTGGATGACGTCCAGCACGGCCCCCCAGCCGTCGTTATTCGTCGCCTTGAGCTCCAGCCTGGGCTGGTCGGCAGTCGCGGTGAAGGTATAGCTGTAGCTTTCCCAGGCCACATCAGGAATGATGGTGTCGACCACCGCGCCTTCCCACATGACGTCCACGGCGGAAGCCTCGCCCGCGCCATCGGCCCGGGCCGTAAGGTCGAACGTCAACCTGACGGTGTCGCCCGCCTCGACATCCACGTAACGATAGATGTTGCTGGCGTCGCCCGCGTTCCTCTCAAGCTCCACCACCATTCCCCTGCCGTCCTCGACCCCGTAGACCCAGTCCTCGTAGGATTCGATGTAGCCGCCGGTATTGTCCGTCTCCCACCCGCTCAACGTCGCCGAGCCGCCGCGCCCGGAGATGTTCTCGTCGCCAAAGGCGGCAAGGGTCTCGCCGGGGACGCCTTCCAGGGTTATGACCGCGCCGTCGGCCACACCGGCAACGGCGAGCGTGCCGTCCACATGGACAAACACGGTCCCGTCGGACACGTCGTAGGAAACGGCCGCATCCCCGCTGAAATGCTCATCAGGAACAAAGGTCCAGGTGTTGTCGCCGTTGTCCGTGAGCGTGCCGTTTCCTATGGTCAGATTCTCGATGCTGAGCGTATCCCCGTCCACGTCGAAGGCATCAGCCAGAAGCTGCTCGCGAGTGAGCACGACGGGGGTATCCTCGTCCGTGGCCAGGTCGGCGGGCACGGACGCTTCCGGCGCGTCGTTGACTGCGGAAACGAGGATAATTCCGGTTGCCGGGACCGAATCCATGCCGTCGTCGACATCGTAGCTCAGGTCGATCCGGCCGTTGAAGTTCTCATCCGGCGTGAAAGTCCATGTGCCGTCGCCGTTGTCCGAAATAACGCCGCCCGTCGCAGTGAGGTTTACTACCGACAACACGTCATTATTGGAATCGGATGCGTTGGCGAGCAGGTCGTCGGAGCTGATGACGAGAGTCCCATCCTCGGCCAGGGCAAACTCGGCAGGACCGGCTACGAGCGGCGCGTCGTTGATGATGAAGACGCTGAAGACGCTGGTCGCGTCGATGGAACCGCCGTCCGTTTCCGTGGCCGTGGCGCGGACCGTCACGTCGAAGCTTTCGGAGTATCCGGCTGGCGGCGTCATGGTCATCAGGTTGGTGTCCATACCGGTGGCATCGATCTTGCCGTCCGCTCCGGCGGTACGCGTGACCGAGCCGTCCGTCACCACGACGCCTTCGGGAACGCCCTCAAGGCCCACGGTGAGGGTTTCCGATCCGTCGGCGTCCACCAGGCTCGCACCGAGATCCAGACTGAAGGATTCGCCCCGGAGGACGGAAACGGCTGCGTTGCCCTGAACATCGATATTGACGACGCCCTCCGTGACATTTTCGCCGTCGCTGATTTGATAGGTAAAGCTGTCCGATCCGACCCAGCCTTCGACCGGGCGGTAGGAAAACGTCCCATCGCCGTTGTCCACGACCGTGCCGTGCCCGCCCTGGCTGAAACCGGCCAGGACAAGTTCCGCTCCTTCGGGATCGACCGCGTCGCGAAGCACGTTTTCCGTGGTGATCTCTCCTTCCTGAATCTGCATTCGCAGATCGTAGTCTTCCACCGAAGGAGCCCAGTTCGACGGCGCCATATCGAGTTCGAAGGAAGAATGGGAGTTGTTTGTGGCCACGCCGATCCGCCCGTCGTTCAACGGCTCGCCGAAATCATGCGACACTTGCAGGACGCCGTTCGAATAAATCGACGCGACACTGCCCTCGACCCTCAGTTCAATGGTATTGGGCACTTCGCGGTCCAACCGGATGTAGCCGGTGTTGGTCACGGTCGTATGCACGCCGTCGCTGAATTGCTCGATAGCCCAGTTGTCCGCGCCGATCCTGGCGACGGCCATCTTGAAATTGTTTTCGTCCTGATAGTCGAAGACAATGGCCCCGTTGGCCCATGAGCCGTCGTTATGGGCCGTGACGGTGGCTTGAAGCGTGAAGTTCTCATCCAAAGCTCCTTCGAATCCGACCGGCGTGACGGCCCAATCGCTGCCTCCGTGGCTGAAGACTTCAAGCTCTTTGCCTTCGATACGCCAGTCATGATCCGTCGCCAGCTCCACGGAATGCGGAGAGCCGTCGAATACCGATGAATCGAAATCCACCCTGGTGACGTTGTCGTAATGGATGACCGCCGTATTTCCCTCGCCGTCCACATCAACGGTGAGGGTGCGGGCCTCGTTGTCCAGCACCACGCGTCCGCTGGGGAAAGCGGACAGATCAATAGTGTTGACGCCGCCTCCTCCGTGGACCGTATATGTCTCTCCCGCCTGCAAATCGTTGAAGGAAAAAACGTCGTCGAAATCCGATCCCGTCGCCTCGGCCGCGTCCCAACGGTCGGTAGTCCCCGCCACGGTCTGCGCGTCATGGTTCGTCAGGTCGAACCGGACCCCTGTCGGGGAGGTGCTGAAATCGGCTATCTCGTTGGGCTGAACGTCCAGATTCGCCACCTGGATGAAAAGGGTGGGCGCATCCGCCACGGCGCTCAGGGAGATTATGCCTTCGGCCGGAGTGGAATCCACGCCGTCAAAGACTTCATAACTCAAGGCCGCCTGGCCGCTGAAATGCTCGTCCGGAGTAAAGGTCCATGTCCCGTCGCCGTTATCGAAAACGGTCCCGTTCGCGGAGGCGAGGCTTCGGACGCTCAAAGCGCCCCCGTCCACATCCGAGGCCGTGGTGAGAAGCTGCTCTTCGGTGATGACGAAAACGGTATCTTCCCGACCTGTGAAAGCCACGCTCTCAACCACCACGGGCGCGTCGTTGGTCCCGTTGACCGTGATGCGTATCAGGGTGTCGTCCGCAGCCCCGTGCTCGTCCGTGACCGTCACCGGCACGGTCAGGGTCACGGAATCGCCCGCGCCGAGGTGCTCGTAGACCTCGCCGGAGGGATCAAACGCGAAAGAGCCGTCCGCGTTCAGAATGAACCCGGCGGGCGCGGCAGCCCCCTGGCCGAGGGCGTAAGTCAGGACCGCGCCGTCATCCGCGTCAACGGCCGCCACCTGTCCGTGGACGACCGCGCCCCCCTCGTCGGCGGCGGCCAGGACCTCGGCCCCGGCCACGGGCGCGTCGTTGGTCCCGTTGACCGTGATGCGCACCTGCGAAACATCCACGGCCCCATGTTCGTCCGTGACCGTCACCGGCACGGTCAGGGTCACGGAATCGCCCGTACCAAGGTGCCCGTAAGCCTCGCCGGTGGGATCGAACGAGAAAGAGCCGTCCGCGTTCAGGGTGAACCCGGCGGGCGCGGCAACGCCCTCGCTCACCGTGAAGGTCAGGACCGCGCCGTCGTCCGCGTCAACAGCCGTGAGCCGCCCGTTCACGACGGCCGCCCCTTCGTCGGCGGCGGCCAGGACCTCGGCCCCGGCCACCGGCGCGTCATTGGTCCCGTTGACCGTGATGCGTATCAGGGTGTCGTCCGCAGCCCCGTGCTCGTCCGTGACCGTCACCGGCACGGTCAGGGTTACGGAATCGCCCGCGCCGAGGTGCTCGTAGGCCTCGCCGGTGGGATCAAACGAGAAAGAGCCGTCCGCGTTCAGGGTGAACCCGGCGGGCGCGGCAGCCCCCTGGCCGAGGGCGTAGGTCAGGACCGCGCCGTCATCCGCGTCAACGGCCGCGACCTGTCCGTGGACGACCGCGCCCCCCTCGTCGGCGGCGGCCTCGGCTTCATCGGCCACGGGCGCGTCATTGACGGCCGCGACGTCTATGGTCCCGGATGTGGACACAAAGCCCGCGCCGTCGAAAATATCGTATACCAGCCTGGCCTCGCCGTTGAAGTCCTCGCCGGGAAGGAAGGTCCAAGTCCCGTCGCCGTTGTCGATGACGGAGCCGTTTTCAGCCGTGAGATTCCCGACTATCAGCACGTCCCCGTCGATATCCGTGGCATTGGCCAGGAGTTGGGCCTCCGTAAGGATGATGGCGGTATCCTCGTCCGTGGCAAACGCGGTAGGGCCGGAAACTTCCGTGGCGTCGTTAACCGGGACGATGTCGAAAGAAGTGGACGCGGTTGTGGTCTTGACGTCGCCGTTGCCCTCCAGGGTGGTCGCGGACACATGGACCGCCAACTCCCCGTTGAAATTCGGTTCGGGCAGAATCGTCAGGTTGTTCCAGTCCCAATCCCTGACGTCGACGGCCTGTCCCGCTTCGGTGACGACGACTTCGTTCACGCCGTCGCTCACGACCGAACCGACGGCAAGATTGTCCACGGTAAGGGATTGGAGAGTCTCCGAACCATCCGTATCGATCAGTTGGGCGTCGAGCTTGAGGGCGACGGCCGTGTCTTCGAGGGTGTCGGTGATGACTTCGCTCACCTGGATAACGTCCAGCACGGCCCCCGTGGAATTGTTGTCGGTGGCCTTCAGTTCGAGCCGGGGGTTGTCGGTGGTAGCGGTGAAGGTGTAGCTGTAACTTTCCCACGACACGTCCGGAACGATGGTATCGACCACCACACCTTCCCACATGACGTCCACGGCGGAGTCCTCTCCGCCCCTTCCCGCCCGGGCCGACAAATCGAACGTCAACCTTACGGTGTCGCCCGCCTCGACGTCCACGTACTGATAGATGTTGCTGGCGTCGCCGGAATTTCTCTCCAGCTCGACCACCATCCCCCTGCCGTCCCCGACCCCGTAAACCGTGTCGTTGTGTGATTCGATGTAACCGCCGACATTGTCCGTTTCCCAACCGCTCAATGTCGCCTGGCCGCCGCTTCCGATGATGTTCTCATCGCCGAAGGAAGCTAGGGACTCTCCGGAAACGCCTTCGAGAATGATAGCCGCCCCGTCGGCGACGGCCTCGATGGAGACCGTCCCGCCGACGCGTGTGGATGCTGTTCCGTCAAACACGTCGAAGGAAAGTGCGACCTCTCCGCTGAAATGTTCGTCCGGAGTATAGGTCCACGTGCCGTTGCCGTTGTCGGCAACCGTGCCGTTTTCCACGACAAGATTCCTGACGCTCAGATCATCCCCGTCGATATCGGTGACGTTGGCCAAAAGCTGATCTGCGACAAGAAGCAGGGTCGAATCTTCACTGATGGCGAAGGCGAGGGATTCACTCGCCACCGGCGCGTCGTTGGTCCCGTTGACCGTGATGCGCACCTGCGAAACGTCCACGGCCCCATGCTCGTCCGTGACCGTCACCGGCACGGTCAGGGTCACGGAATCGCCCACGGCCAGATGTTCATAGGCCGCGTCCGCGGGATCGAACACAAAAGAGCCGTCCGGGTTCAGGGTGAACCCGGCGGGTGCGGCAACGCCTTCGCTCACCGTGAAGGTCAGAGCCGCGCCGTCGTCCGCGTCAACGGCCGTGAGCCGCCCGTTCACCACGGCCGCGCCCTCGTCCGCAGCGGCCAGGACCTCGGCCCCGGCCACCGGCGTATCGTTGGTCCCGTTGACCGTGATGCGCACCTGAGAAACGTCGGCGGCACCGTGCTCGTCCGTGACCGTCACCGGCACGGTCAGGGTCACGGAATCGCCCACGGCCAGGTGCTCGTAGGCCGCGTCCGCGGGATCGAACGAGAAAGAGCCGTCAGGGTTCAGGGTGAACCCGGCGGGCGCGGCAACGCCTTCGCTCACCGAGAAGGTCAGGATCGCGCCGTCATCCGCGTCAACGGCCGTGAGCCGCCCGTTCACAACGGCCGCGCCCTCGTCCGCAGCGGCCAGGACCTCGGCCCCGGCCACCGGCGTATCGTTGGTCCCGTTGACTGTGATGCGCACCAGGGTGTCGTCCGTGGCACCGTGCTCGTCCGTGACCGTCACCGGCACGGTCAGGGTAGCGGAATCGCCCACGGCCAAATGTTCATAGGCCGCGTCCGCAGGATCGAACGAGAAAGAGCCGTCAGGGTTCAGGGTGAACCCGGCGGGCGTTGCGGCCCCCTCGCTCACCGTGAAAATCAGGACCGCGCCGTCATCCGCGTCAAAGGCTGTGAGCCGCCCGTTCACCACGGCCGCACCTTCGTCGGCGGCCGCCAGGACCTCGGCCCCGGCCACCGGCGTATCGTTGGTCCCGTTGACCGTGATGCGCACCAAAGTGTCATCCGTGGCCCCGGCCCTGTCCGTGACCGTCACCGGGATGGTCAGGACAACGGAGTCCCCCACGTTCAGATGGTCATAAGCGGACACCGTCGCGTCGAAACTGTACGCGCCGTCGGCTTCGAGGACGAAGCCCGGAGGGGCCGTATGCCCTTCCGACACGCTGAAGACCGCGACCTCGTTGTCGTCCACGTCGCTGGATTCCAGCCGGTCAGATAAAAGGACGCCGCCTTCGACGACATCCGCCGCAGCCGGATCGGCCATCACAGGGGCGTCATTCACCTCCGCAATGCGGATGACGCCGACTGCGGGAACGGTATGCACGCCGTCCGTGACCATATAACGGAGCGTTATCTCGCCGTAGAAATGCTCGTCCGGGATGAACGTCCATGTCCCGTCGCCGTTTTGAACCAGGGTCCCGCCGTCCGCCTGCACGTTGAGGACGTTCAGCGCGTCCCCTTGGGCGTCGAGGGCGTTGTCCAGGAGCTGTTTCTGGCCGATCAGGATGGAGCCATCCTCATTCATCTCGAATTCGACGGCCCCGGTTATCTCCGGAACAAGGTTGACCCGCTTTTCCTCGACACCATCCCCGTCCGAGACAGTGACCTCCACCGGCACCTCGACTTCCCGCCCCCCAGGTTGACGCGGAATAAACAGAAACGAACCGTCATCCTGCCGCTCGACAATACCCACCTCTTCGGCGACATCGACGTCAACGGT
Organism: Desulfovibrio sp. Fe33; assembly: GCF_028532725.1. Taxonomy (NCBI): domain Bacteria; kingdom Pseudomonadati; phylum Thermodesulfobacteriota; class Desulfovibrionia; order Desulfovibrionales; family Desulfovibrionaceae; genus Desulfovibrio; species Desulfovibrio sp. Fe33. Next base: position 309,680 of record NZ_JAQKGU010000002.1, on the reverse strand, counting down.
TTTGTACCGCACGCCAGTCTCGGCAAAAAGGACATGCTCGATAGCTTCCGCCCTGATGACTGCGGGAGCGTCCGGAGCATGGAAATACGCCTTGGCGGCCAATTGAGGCAGCCCGGCGTCCGGCGAAGGCTCCACCGTCTCACGCGGAGTCTTTTCCTCGATCCGCTGTTCCGCCACGGACCGGGCGGCCTGGGTTTCCTGCTCCAGTGCGCCAGCTTCCGGCACAATCGCGTTCACGTCCTTGATATGGATCGTATCGTGAACGGGAAGTTCGATGACTCCGAAAATCTTAGCCTTGTAGAGCGACTCGTCCCGGCTTTCGGGGGACAAAGGCGCATTGTTCCCAGTCTGGTCGACGTATTCTTCGGTCATGGCGTACTCCTTGGCGATGCCTTGCGCGATGGTAGGTCCGTTGCCGGAGGCACTTTGCCGCAAGGCTTGTTATCCGTTATAAAAATTACAATGAGATAACGACCAGTCAATTATAACCATATGCGACCGGCGCCGAACGCCGCAAAAACACCAATGAACACAACATATTAACGGCCAGACACCCTCGAAAAGCGCCACCGGAGGATTCGAAATCGGAAAAGGGCGCGCCACACGGCGGCTTGCTCCCCAACGGCCGCCGGACGGCATCCGGCATGGCTGCGGCGGGAACGGGCGTTCGTAAAAAAATAATTGAATGATTGGTTGTAACAACGCAAAACGATAAAGCTTTACACGACCAGATTAGAAAAGACGGTTGAGGAATCCGCTTGAGCCTGCCGCGGCCTGTCCCAGGCATCGAACCGTCAAAACGCCTGCTGCCGGGAACCGATCGGATATCGTCAGCGGACAGGACGAGTTGCGAAATCATGCGGCGAGATGCGCACAGGAACGGGAAACTTATTTAAAAACTTGCTTTGCTGTATTGATTTGTTGGAATAATCATGTACGCATATAGCCCAACAAGTTATCTACATGGGAGGCTTTGTATGTTCCATGGCAGGAGTTCCGTCGGTTGCGCATTCTGCGCCTGTATTTTCTGCATCGCCCTTTTGCCCTCCATGGCGGGAGCGACAGACTTTCAAACGGCCGTAAAGCTCACCCTGAACGAGTCGCCGGAGATCGAGGCCGCCCGCAAGGACGTACAAATCGCCGAAAGCCAGTTCAAGGTCGTCGTCGCCGAATACCTCCCCCAGTTGTCCGGCCTGCTCAGGACCGGCTCCATCACGGAAGACTACTCGGACTCCTCGGACACGTATGAGGAGACGATCGCCAGCCTTCACCTGTCCCAGGAGATCGTCGACGTTTCCAAGTATTACAGCATTAAGAAAGCCGAATCCGAAGTGGACGTCGCCAAGGCCGAGCTGGAAAACAGGAAGCAGACCGTCCTGCTCGCGGCCGCGAAAATATGGGGCGCTTATTGGAGAACGCTGCGCCAACTGGAAGTCAACGATGAAAACGTGTCGATCCTGGCCTCCTTTGTCGAGGGAACGGAGCTCAGATACGAAGCGGGAGAACTGACCTTGGCCGACGTGCAACTGGCCAAGACGCGATACGAGGCGGCCCTCTCCCAACGGAACAGGTTTCTTCGGAACATCGCCGCCGCCCGGGACAATTACAGGCAGATAATGCTTGCTCCGGCGCCCCCCGACATCGCCCTCCCCGACATCGACATCAACAGCTACTCACTGCCCGACGACGAGCAGGCCGTGTCGGACCACCCGTCCATCCGCCCCCTCAAGAACCAACTGGAAGCGAGCAAAATGGACGTCAAGCGGCAGCGGGCAGGGCACTTGCCCACCATGGGGCTGGAGTCCTCGGTTTCGCATCAGACGAGCGGAGAATACGCCTCCGCGAGATATCCCTACAACGAAAGCACCATCGGGCTTGTGGTCGAGATCCCTATATTCAGCGGCGGGAGCGTCTACTACTCCACCGACAGGGCGCAATCCGCGCAAGGCAGCCTGCTCGCGAGGATAAGGGACCTACACGACAGACTGGTGCGGGATCTTAACACCGCCCGGACGAATTACTCGGTGAACATGGATGAAATGGAAACCGCGCGCCTTCAGGTGGAATACGCCGAAAGAACTCTTGAATGGATGCAGGAGGAGTTCAAGCTGGGCACCCGGACCTCCATGGACGTCTTCCTGGCGCAGTCGGCGATGATTGACGCGCGCCTCCAGCTCACGGTGGTCCAGGAAGAAGGTTTCACATTTATAATGGATTACCTATACGCACTAGGTATACTGCCCGTAACCGTAGAGGATGCCGTGAACACCAATTAAATCTTCCGGAGGCCGGACTATGAGCGCATCGGCGCAAAAAGGTGTGAAGAGTGACTCCCCGCTGACTCTGGCCACCAGTACCGAGCGCTGGCCGGACCTCATGCGTTCGATCCCCGCCTTCGGTCCCGACGCGGGAACCCTCGCGTTCGTGACCATAGCCATAAACCTGCTTGCCCTGGCTCTCCCCCTGGCCCTAATGCAGGTCTACGACCGCATCATCCCCAATTCCAGTTTCGCCACCCTCGGATGGCTCGTCATAGGCGTATCCACGGCCATAGTCTTCGAGACCGCCCTCAAGATCGTCCGGGGGTTCATATCGAACTGGCTTTCGGCCCGGTTGGAGCACATCCTCAAGAACGAGGCCATGGACCGATTCCTTTCGTCGCAATTGAACAGCTATGAGAAAGACAAGCCCGGCGTTCATTTCGAACGGTTCAACGCCATCGGGGTCATCAAGTCGTATCTGTCCGGACAGGTCCTCACCGTGCTGCTCGATCTGCCCTTCGCGGCCCTGTATCTCGGCCTGCTGTATTACATAGGCGGACCGCTGTGCTACTATTCCCTGCTGTGCCTGGCCGTTTTTTTCGCGATTACCCTTTTCTACAAGGCCCGCTTCAAAAGGCAGAACACGCAACAGGTGGCCTTGAACAACGAGAAGCTGGATTTCCTGCTCGAATCGCTGGGCGGCATCCACACGCTGAAATCCCTGAACATGGAAGACCGGCTCATAAGGAAATTCGAGAACATCCAGGGCAGAAGCGCGGAGAACAGCCTCAAGGCCAACCGCTGGAAGTCGGTCCCGGCCAACAGCGCCCAGTTCATCACGCAGTTGAACACCCTGGGCATCATCTTTCTGGGGGCGGATCTCGTCATCAGGGGAAACCTGACGATCGGCGCCATGACCGCCTGCACGATGCTGGCCACCAGGGGAATACAACCCATCATCAGATTCGCCGGATTCTTCCTGCGGTTTTCCGAAGTCGACATCGCCCGTGAGGGCGTCGGCAAAATCGTCGGGCTCAGTTCCTCGCCCCGGGAAGCGGACATCCCCGCCATCAAGGATGTGGAAGGAAACGTCTTTTTCGAAAAGACAAGCCTCGCCGACGCGGACGGCAACACCGTCATCCCGCAGTTCAGCGCGGTCTTCCCCGCCGGAGACGTCATCGGCGTGGCCGGACCGGACCCCCGGCAGACCACGTCGCTCATGCTGCTGCTGTGCGGCATGTACAAGCCGACAACCGGCTCGGTCCACATCGACGAATATCTCATTTCCAGCATGGACCACTCCCATTTCAACGGGCGGGTGGTCTACCTTCCCAAAAGGGGGCGGCTCTTCCAGGGGACCATCCTGGACAATATCGCCATGTTCGACCCCGCGCGAAAGGCCTGCGCGCTGAATGCGGCCTCGCTCCTGGGAATGGACGAGTTCGTGGCCAACCTGCCCAACGGCTACGAAACCGAGGTGGACCAACGCTCCAACCACTCGCTGCCGTTGGGACTGATCCAGCGGACATGCATAGCGCGGGCTCTCGTCACCGGCCCGAGGGTGCTCATATTGGACCGGCTTTTCAACAGCCTGGACCATGACACCCTGGGAATCACCCTGGAGGTCCTGAAAAAACTGAGAGGGAAATGCACGATCTTCCTGGTGGCGGACTACGGAGAGTTCTTCATGGATGTCGACGACGTGATCCACTGCGCGCCGGACAAACTGACCGTCCAAACCTCGAAGCAGACCGCCGGGGGAAGCATATGAACAAGTCGAAATGGGGAAAGTACGTGATCCAGACGGCTTCGAGATGGGAAGACATCGAAGACGTCGTCCGCGCGACGGGAATCGAAAGGATCGACCATGACCACCAGCGGCTGCTCGAATACATTCTCGCCATGGAAGAGTCGCCTCGTGCCGATACGGGCCGACGTTCCACCTCGCGGCTCATCGAAAACCAAAAACTGACCTTCGAAAGATTCCTCAACACGCTCAAACGACACTATGAGACGGAAGAGGCTTTCATGAGCCGCTACGCCCTTCCGGGCCGGGAGGAACAACTCTCCCACCACGAATCCTTCCTGGCGGGCTCCGAGGCCATCATCGAGGACTTCAACTCCGGGGTGCTGTCCTTCTACCAGGAGATGAAGGGGGAAGTGCTGCCCCATCTCATAGAGCACATCAACGGCATCGATTCCAAGACCTTCGCCCTGGACAATTTCCTGCCGGCGCTGATGAGAGCCCGTTCATGGGCGGACATCTCAGAGATCATCAAGTCCACGGGAGTTCCCTTTGTCGACGAGGAGCACCAGATACTGACGCAGCTCATCATCGACCTCAACACCTACCTCTCCGAAACGGATTTCGAGGCCGACACGCAGGGCAAAAAGGAAAAGACCCTGGAGATGACCGAGGGAATACAGGACTTCACGAAGAACCACTTCGCCCATGAAATCGATTTCCTGAAGCGGTACGCCATCCCCACGGACACCCAGGACTCCCCCCATGCGTTTTTCACGGGAGAAATGGACAGGATTCTCGGCAGGATGCGCCGGGGAGACTTTTCATCCATGAAGGAAGTGGTCGAATTTCTGCTCTCCTGGTGGGTCAAGCACATCAATGGAAGGGACTATCTGGACTTCCATTTCTCGCGGCTCGCGGCCCCCATCTTCAAACAGGCCGAAACGTCCGACGATTTCACATGGCTCATCAGGAAGACCGGCGTCGACCAGATCGATTCCGAACATGCCCAGATGATCAACATGCTGATGGAGATGCCCGCCCAAAAGCGACAGGACGAAAAATCGTTCGATCCCCGCAAGGCCCTGGGAGATCTCCTGGAGTTCGTGAACCTGCACTTCGCTCATGAAGAGAAAATAATGCGGGACATGGACATCCGGGAGCTGGAAATACACCGGGAGGCTCACCGCCGCATCTCGGCCAACATAGGCGACGGCATGACCCATGCCGTGCTGGGCAAGGCCCTGGTGTCCCCCTCGCTGTGCAAACGGCTGATGAACTGGTGGGTGTCCCACACCAACGGCATGGATTACGAGACGTTTATCCTGAACAGGAGCTGATCCAGGGGAAAAAAAGATGAGCGTATCAGTGAAAAGAGAACGGGCCGCGGGCAAGCTTGGCAGAGTCATATTCCCGCTTCTGGACGCCCTGGGCTGGAAGGGCGACAAGCGGATGTTCCTCAACGCCATGCCCTACGATCTGAACCGGCTCGAGCTGGACGACTTGGTTAACACCATCGCCTCGCTCGGATTCAAGGTCAATAAGACGTCCGGCACCCTCAGGGGACTTGATGGGCGGATGCTGCCCTGCCTTTATCTCGACCGGAACCAGAATCCTCTTGTGCTGCTCAATTTTGAAAACGGCCGGTTCCTCGGCTACGACAGTTGGGCCGCCCAGTTCAAGGAAATCCAGCCCAACTCGGAGAAAGGGACCTTTTTCTTCTTCGAGGCCATGGAAGACTCCATATCCAATCTGGAGAACCCGCAACAACACTGGTTCTCCAACATCATGACCCGATTCAAGGGAATCGGCGCCGTCGCCCTCTTCATCTCCTTTCTGTTGACCTTCACTACGCTGATGGTGCCGTTCATCGTCATGGGCATCTACTCGCAGATAGACACGGCCGAATCACTGACCGGATTCTGGGGAATCGGCATCGGCGTCCTGGGCCTCCTGCTCGTCGACTTCTTCTTCAGGCTGTTCCGCTATCGGATAGTGACGTTTCTCGGCGCAAGGCTGGACTACCTTATATCCACGCAAGTTTTCAGGAGAATACTGTATTTCAGCCCGACCTCGACCGAGAACGCGCCCATCGGGACGCAGATCATACGGATGCGTGATTTCGCCTCGGTCAGGAACTTCATCGAGGGGCCGGGCCTGGTCGCGCTCCTGGAACTTCCCTTCATCATCATCCTTTTCGTCGGTTTGGTCCTCATGGGCGGTTCACTGGCCTACATCCCGCTGGTCGCGGCCATCCTGCTCATCATCTTTTCCGTGATCGCCATGCCCTTTTCCCGAAAAGCCACCTTGGAGGCCAGCGAACACGTCAGCAAGCTGCAATCGTTCATGATCGAATTCTTCACGGAATTTCAAGCGATCAGGATGAGCGGGCTGGCCCACCGCTGGAAACGGCACTTCGAGACGCTGTCGGCCAACGCCGCGCTGGGGTCCCTCGCGTCCGCCAACATCTCCACCGTCATCACCTGCGTTTCCCAGGGGGCTGTCCAGCTCGCCGGGATAGTGACCATCGGCATGGGCGTCCTCGGCGTATTGAACGGCCAGTACAGCAGCGCGGTGCTCATCGCCGCAATGCTGCTGGTCTGGAAGATAATGGCCCCGCTCACATCGGGATTCTCCATTTTCTCCCAATCCATCCACATCAGGAAGTCAATCGACCAGCTCAACCGATTCATGGTTATCCCGCTTGAACAAACGACCTCGGATATGGCCGAAATCCGCCTTCGCGGACCAATCGAGTTCAAGGGAGTCTCCCTCAAGTACAAGCAGGACTACCACCCGGCCCTTCTCGGAATCGACCTCACCATCGACACAGGGGAATTCGCCGTCATCAGGGGGCATGACGGCGCGGGCAAATCCTCGCTGCTCAAGCTCATCCTCGGAATGTACAAACCCCAGGCAGGGAAAGTGGCCATCGACAGCTTCAATATTCAGCAACTCGCCCCGACCCGGCTTCGCCGGTCCATCATGTACCTGCCCCAGGAAGACACGTTGTTTCACGTCAGCATACGGCAAAACCTGCAATATTATTCTCCGACCGCGGATGACGACGACATGGAGAAGGCTTTGCGGGCGGTGGGGCTGTGGGAGGAAATCCAGGCGATGCCGGACAAGCTCGATTCGGAAATATGGAAGGGACGAGCCGAAGGTGACGACGTCTCCCTCACCAGACGCCTCTGCCTCGCCCGCGCACTGCTGAACGATGCGGACGTTGTCCTCTTGGACGAACCAACCAGAGGCCTCCAGCGGGAAGACGTCGTGAAGCTCCTCGACGTGCTGCGGGCCTTCAAACAATCGAAAACCGTCATCCTCGTCAGCAACAATTCCGTTTTCCTGCCGCTTGCGGACAAGATCGTCACCCTCGACATGGGGAAGATCGTCGACGTGAGCGTCCCGGCAACGGAGGAGGAAGACGCACCGGCAGGAGCGAAGCTGATGCAAGACGTGGTCGAAACCCCTGAAGTCCGCAGTGCCGGACGGCAATAGCCTGTCTGTCGAAGGGAGATCCAGCATGAAAGGCAAGAACGAAAACAGCGCGCAAAATTATCCGGGAAAGCCGCAGAACCGATACATCGACAGGTCCATCCTGCTGAAAGAGGCAGGCAGTTCCGTCGTCCTGAAAAAAATCGCCATGGCGATCGTCCTGATCCTCCTCATATTCGTGGTCTGGGCGAACTATCTGGAACTGGACGAGGTCGCCTTCACAACCGGCGAAATGGTCCATGAGGGCGATGAGGTGAAGCTCAGGCACATGGTGGGCGGGACCGTGACGCAGATCCTGGTCAGGAACAGCGCCATCGTGAAAAAAGGCCAACCGCTGATTCGCCTCGACCCCGATGTCTCGCAGTTGGAGCTGGAATCCATAGAGGTCGAGAAGACCGTCGCCGAAGCGGAAAGAATCCGCCTCGAAGCGCTCATAACCAACCAAACGCCGGACTTTTCACCCGTCCAGGATACGTTGGTGCGGGAAACCCAGGCCAGGGTGTACGGGCACATCAAAAAGGCGCTGGAAGCCGAGGAATTGGTCATCCGCAGCCAGATGAAGCAGTTGGACAACGAGATTGTTCTGCTCCGGCAATCGCAAAGCAGCCTCAAGCGGACCGTGGACCTGGTTCAGGAGGAGCTGACCATCCGGAGAAAGCTGGAAAAGAAGGGGCTCAACACGCGAATCACCCTTCTTCAATTGGAGAAGGAACACAACGACGCGGTGTCCAGATTGCAGCAAGTCCCGACCAGCATTGCGAAACTGGTCGAGCGCAAGGCCGAGTTGACCACCACGCTCGCCAATCTTGAGGCAAAGGCCTTGAACAAGTGGACGAATGAGCTGGCCGAGGTGAACACCAGGCTGCTTGCCCTCGAAAAGAAAATCAGCATTTCAAGCAGCGGCATCGAGGATTTGGACGTGAAGGCCCCTGTCGACGGCATTGTCCAGAACATCAACATCCATTCGGCGGGTGAAATCGTCCAACCCGGCGAGGTGCTTCTGTCCCTGATCCCCATTGAACGTCCCCTCGTCGCCAAGGTCAAGATATCCTCCAAGGATATCGGGCACGTCCAGATAGGACAGGAAGCCGTTATGCGTATCACGACCTACGACCCGCGACGCTACGGAGTGGTCAAGGGCGAACTGACCAACATATCCCCGTCGGCCTTCGTCCCTGAGAACCGGGAACCCTACTACGAAGGCATCATCCACCTCGACAACAACACCATCGAGGCGGGCGGGAAAACATTCCAGATATTCTCCGGCATGACGCTGACCGCAGACATCAAGACCGGGACCAAGACCCTCCTGGGATGCCTCCTCAAGCCCATCCATCTCGCCAAGACCATGGCCTTCAAGGAGCGATAGGGGCAGCCCTGTCAGGGAAAAAGGCCGCCCGGGCGAAACCGGACGAAGGCGGCATTTAGCCAGGACGGCAGTGTCCCCCTGCCTTGCGTATCAACGAACTTCCCTCCTCACGCCTTCAGATTCGAATCTGAAGGCGTGGGGCAATTGAATCGGCTATTCCTGAAAGCACCCACAGCGCTTCCGGGAACCGAGTCCCCGTCCTCGCGCCGAGTGGAATTCTCATCGATTTGCTGAAAACAGCTTTTCACGCCTGCTTCAATGAAACAGGCCCCCTTTTTCAGAGGAAAAGGCGTACAACGGCCTCAAAAATCAAGGACGCAAATGGGGCGTAGTACCCCATCATTATCGCTTCCGCGTCAGGATAAGTGTCACAACACACTGTTTTTCAAATATAAAACAGCAAAAGATACAAAAGGTGCCACTGGGGAGAAAAGTACCGCACGATTCTCAAGCCGCCGAATGTACCCTTCCCCCCAGGACAAGGCGCGCCACGACTGGCGCTTTCAATTTGTTTTTATTGACTATTTTTAACAGACGGTTTGACGCCGGTTGTCGCCGTCCATAACGGCTCCCAGCCGTTGCGGGTCCAGAATGGAGCGTGCGGCGGCCAGCACCGACTCGTGGCTCCCGTAATAGGCATCCCTGCCAAGGTACTTCCCCATTCCGAGCTGTTGCAGCTTGTCGCGCTGCTCGTCCCTGACGGCTAGCAGGACGCGCACATTCGCGGATTGCAACTTCTCCACAGTCTCGCCCAGGGCGAACACCGCGGAAAGGTCCATGAACGGGACATCCAGGCAGTTGACCA